>NZ_CEEDOS010000005.1:104002-135538 GCF_979256525.1 Klenkia sp. AC732
CACGCGCGCCGGGCCCCGCCCCGAGGACGCCGCGGTTAACGTCACCCCCCATGCGATCCCTGCTGCCCGCCGGGCGGACGGCCCGCCCGGTCCTCCAGGGGCTGGCCCTCACCCTGGCCGCCGGCCTCGCCGTCCTCGGCGCGGCACCGGCCGCTCTGGCCGAGGACGCCTCGGGCAGCGCGGCCCAGCTGACCGTCGACCCGGCGGCCCCGACCCCCACCGCGCCCCCGGACGGCGGTCCGCCGCAGGGCACCGCCCCCGACGGCAGCACGGTCGGCGGGGAGGGCCTGGACACCCGCGGCCTGGTCACCGTGGACGGCGCCCCGGCACTGCCCGAGGGCATCGACGCCCGAGGCTGGCTGGTCGCCGACATGGACACCGGCGAGGTGCTCGGCACCCAGGACCCGCACGGCCGCTACTACCCGGCCAGCACGCTCAAGACCCTGACGCTGCTCACCCTGGCACCCCAGCTGGACCCCGCCCTCGTCGTCGAGGGCACCCGCGAGGACGAGTCGGTCGAGGGCAGCCGGGTCGGGCTGGTCGCCGGCGGCCAGTACCCGGTGTCACTGCTGTTCGACGCCCTGGTCATGCAGTCGGGCAACGACGCGGCCAACGCCCTGGCCCGCGCGGCCGGTGGGGTCGAGGCCACGCTGGCCGCGATGAACGCCAACGCCCAGCGGATCGGCGCGCTGGACACCGTCGCCGGCACCCCGTCCGGACTGGACGTGGCCGGGCAGAGCTCCTCGCCCTACGACCTGGCCCTGGTGATGCGCCAGCTGGTGGAGGACCCCACGACCGCGGCGGTCCTGCAGACCCGCACCGCGCAGATGCCGGCCGTCCCCGGGCTGACCGAGGGCTACCAGATCCAGTCCCAGAACACCCTGCTCACCGAGTACCCGGGCACCCTGGGCGGGAAGACCGGGTTCACCGACGCTGCCCGGCACACCTTCGTCGCCGCCGCCGAGCGCGACGGGCGCCGCCTGGTGGTCAGCCTGATGCAGACCGAGCGCTTCCCCGTCTCCACCACCGAGCAGGCCGAGCGCCTGCTCGACTGGGGCTTCGCCACCCCGGGCGGGGACGCCGGGGACCCGCAGCTGGGCCGTCTCGTGGACCCCGGGGAGACCGAGCCGGTGGCGCTGCCCTCGGCCGCCACCCCCGCCGACGGCTCGCTGTCAGCCGAGGAGGCGGTCTCCCCCAGCCCCGCGTCGGCCGCGTCCACCACCGACGGGGAGTCCCCGCTGCTGCCGATCGGGCTCGCCGTCGGCGCGGTCGCCATCGTCGGCGCGACCGTCGTCGGACGACGTCGCGCCATGCGGCCGGTGGCCGTCGGCGCCGGGCTCAGCGCTCCGTCGGGACGTCGTCCCGGACCGGGCGACGCACCCGCAGACGGGGCAGCACCCTCGACGAGACGGCCCCCACCACAGCGCCGACCCCGACCAGACCGGCCGCCAGCACCCAGGGCGTAGGTCCGCGTCCGCGCTCGTCCACGAGCACCACGTCGGGCAGCCGGGTCGGGGCTTCCGGGCCGAGCGGGACGTCGGTGTCGGCGTGCTCGACGGCCGGCAGGGTCGCCGTCCACGCGGCGGTGAAGAAGGCGAAGCGGGCCACCACGTTGATCCAGATGACCAGGCCGACGAAGCTGCCCAGCGCCGCGACGGTGACGTTGCCCGACAGCACGCGCAGGTAGTAGCCGCCCAGGAACTTCAGCAGCTCGAAGCCCACCGCGCCGAAGACGGCACCGGGCAGCAGCTCGCGGACCCGGTAGGGGGTGTTCGGCACGCCCTTGAGCACCCAGAGGAACACCAGGGTGTCCCCCACCAGGGCCAGCCCGATGCCCAGCGCGGCGGTGAGCAGGAAGAAGCCGGGCACCTCGTCGACGCCCAGCAGGTCCAGCACCCAGGACGAGGCGGCCGTCGTCCCGGTGGTCAGCGCGATCGAGGTGATGCCCGCAACGGCGAAGCCCAGCAGCACGACGAGGTCCTTGAGCCGGTCGCCGATGAAGTCGGGCTGGTCGGGCTGCCCGCGCCAGACCACGTCCATGCCGACCCGCAGCTTGTCCATCGCGCCCAGGCCGACGAACAGGAACCCGACGAGCCCGATGACGCCGGTGGTGCCGCGGTTGTCGATGGCCCGGGTGACCTCCTGGGCCAGCGAGTCACCGGTGCCGCCGGGCACCGCGTCCCGGATGGCGTCGATGAGCTGCACCTGCAGCAGCGGGGACCCGGCCAGCACGAAACCGGCGATGGAGGCCAGCAGCAGCAGGACCGGGAACAGCGCCAGGAAGGCGTAATAGGTGACGCTGGAGGCCAGCACGTCGCCCTGGGCCCGGTTGTACGTGCCGCCGGCGTGCACGGCGTGGTCCAGCCACGGGTGGCGGGCGCGCTGGTGGTGCAGCTGGTCGCGCAGGCGGTCCACCAGCCGGGTGATCACGTTGCCCTGCTGCTCGGGCGCGGGTGTGGTCACCGGGCCGATCTTCGCAGCCGGGGGTGGGCCGCGCCCGGCGGGCTCAGCGGGTGGGACCGGTGAGCGGGTACTGGCGGGCCACGGCCCAGGTGCCGTCGGGCAGCTGCTCGAACTCGGTGAAGTGCTCGACCCGGAAGTCCGCGGCCAGCTCGGCGAGCTCGCCGGCGGCCATGTCGAGCATGTCGGTGGGCACGTCGTGGGCCACGGTCACGTGCGGGTGGTACGGGAACGTCAGCGGCCGCTGCAGCGGTCCGCTGCGCACGTCGGCGGCGATCTGCGCGCAGTCGGGCACGCCCGCGGCGACGGCGACGTAGACGACCTCGGAGACCGGCCGAAAGGTGTCGGTGCCGCGCAGTCGCAGGTCGAAGGGCGGGTGCCGGCGGGCGACCTCGGCGAGGTGCCCGGCGATGGTGGTGCGGTCAGCGGTCGGCACCTCGGTGGGCGGCAGCAGCGTCACGTGCGGCGGGACCAGGCTGGCTTGGGGGTCCCCGCACTTGGTGCGCCACTCCACCAGCAGCTGCGCCCACGGCTCGGGGACGTCGACCACCACGCCGATCACCGCGGTGTCGGCGGTGCTGCGGCGGGCCCGACGCGGGACGAACGTGTCGTCGTGACGACGCGGGACCGGGCTCACCGGACCACCCTCCCCGTGCTCACGGGGCCCCCACGGGCCGCAGGAAGCCGATCCGGTCGTACACCGTGGCCAGCGTCGGGGCGGCGACCGCGCGGGCCTTGGCGGCGCCGGCGGCGAGCACCTGCTCGAGCTCGGTGGTGTCGGCCAGCAGCTCGGCGGTGCGGGCCTGGACCGGGGCGTAGGCGTCGGTCACGACGTCGGCGAGCTCCTTCTTCAGGTCGCCGTAGCCACGCCCGGCGAAGCGCTCCTCGAGGGCGGCCACGGTCTCCCCGGACAGCGCCGAGTGGATGGTGAGCAGGTTGCTCACCCCGGGCTTGTCCTGCGGGTCGAAGACGACCTCGCGGCCGGTGTCGGTGACCGCGCTGCGGATCCGCTTGGCGGTCACCTTCGGGTCGTCGAGCAGGTTCACGCAGCCGGCCTCGGGCAGGCTCTTGGACATCTTCTTGTCCGGCTGCTGCAGGTCCAGCACCTTGGCCGCACCCTGCGGGATGAAGGCCTCGGGCAGCACGAAGGTGTCGCCGAAGCGGCTGTTGAACCGGGTGGCCAGGTCGCGGGTGAGCTCCAGGTGCTGGCGCTGGTCCTCACCGACCGGCACCCGCTGCGCCTGGTAGAGCAGGATGTCCGCGGCCTGCAGGATCGGGTAGGTGAACAGCCCGACGCTGGTGCCCCCGGTGCCCTGCCGGGTGGACTTGTCCTTGAACTGGGTCATCCGACCGGCCTCGCCGAAACCGGTGAGGCACTGCAGCACCCAGCCCAGCTGGGCGTGCTCGGGGACGTGGCTCTGCACGAAGAGCGCACTGCGCGAGGGGTCGACGCCCAGCGCGAGCAGCTGCGCGGCCGAGACCAGGGTGCGGCGACGCAGCACCGCCGGGTCCTGCTCGACGGTGATGGCGTGCAGGTCCACCACGCAGTAGAAGGCGTCGTGGTCGGCCTGCATGGAGACCCACTGCCGCAACGCACCCAGGTGGTTGCCGAGGTGGAAGGAGTCCGCCGTCGGCTGGATGCCGGACAGCACGCGGGGGGCAGGCACGTCCCTCATCGAACCACGCGCCACACCCGCACCGGTCCCGGACCCGCGGGACCGGTCCCACCGGGTCAGGCCGGAGAGCCGACGCCCAGCACCTCGGGGGCAACCGCGTCCAGCGCCTCGAGGAAGACGTCGTCCTCCTCCGGGGTGCCCACGGTCACCCGCAGCCCCTCCCCGGCGAAGGGCCGGGTGATGACGGCGCGGGCCTCCAGCGCCGCGGCCAGCGCGGCCGTCCGCTCCCCCACCGGCAGCCACACGAAGTTGGCCTGGCTGTCGGCCAGGACGTGCCCGCGCTCGCGCAGTGCGGCGGTCAGGCGGGTGCGCTCGGCGGTCACCTCGGCCACCCGGCGGCGCACCTCGTCCTCGCTGGCCAGCGCCGCGACGGCGGCGGCCTGGGCGACCATCGAGACGCTGAAGGGCACGTGCGTCTTGCGCACGGCCTCGGCCACAGCCGGGTCCTCGGCGAGCAGGTAGCCCACCCGTAGACCCGCCAGGCCCCAGGCCTTGGAGAACGTCCGCAGCACCGCGACGTTGGGCCGCCCGCGCATCAGCTCCACGCCGTCGGGCACGTCGGGGTCGGTGACGAACTCGCGGTAGGCCTCGTCGAGCACCACCAGGGTGGACGCGGGGACGGCGTCCAGGAAGCGCTCCAGCTCGGCCCGCCGGACCGCCGTCCCGGTGGGGTTGTTCGGGTTGCAGACCAGCACCACGCGCGTGCGCTCGTCGATCGCGGCCAGCAGAGCGTCCAGGTCGTGGGTGTCGGCCACCCCGCCCTCGGCGCCGGCGGTCAACGACACCTGCACGGCGTCGGCACCGGCGACCTGGGCCAGCAGCGGGTACATCTCGAAGGACCGCCAGGCGAACACCATGCTGGTGCCCAGCTCGCTGTAGGCCTGCGCAACCTGCTGCAGCAGCGTCACCGCACCGCACCCGGTCGCCACCTGCCCGGGGTCGACGCCGTAGCGCTGCGCCAGCGCCGTGGTGAGGACGGCGGCGCCGTTGTCCGGGTACCGGTTGGACTCCCCCACCGCGGCGGTGACGGCCGCGACCACGGCGGGCAGCGGCGGGAACGCCACCTCGTTGGAGGCCAGCTTCACCGCCCTCGGGACGCCGATCTCGCGGGCCAGGTCCGCCGGGTTGCGACCGGGCCGGTAGACGGGCAGGGCGGACACGGCGGGGCGGGGGCTGACCACGGTCTCGAGCTCCTCCGGTGGGTGGCAGGCTGTGCGCATGCGAGTTCTGGTCGCCGGTGGAGCCGGCTACATCGGCAGCGTAGTCACGGCCTCCCTGCTGGGGGGCGGTCACGAGGTGACCGTGCTGGACGACCTGTCCACCGGTCACGGCGACGCCGTCCCCGACGGCGCGACCCTGGTCCGGGCCTCCCTGCACGACTCCGGCCCGGTACTGGCCGACGTCCGGCCCGAGGCGGTGCTGCACTTCGCCGCCAAGAGCCTGGTCGGGGCCAGCCAGGTCTCCCCGGAGGACTACTGGCACACCAACGTCGGTGGCTCGCTGGCGCTGCTGGAGGCCATGCGGGCGGTGGACTGCCGGCGCATCGTCTTCTCCTCCACCGCGGCCACCTACGGCGAGCCCGAGTCGGTGCCGATCACCGAGGACGCCCCCACCCGGCCGACCAACACCTACGGCGCCTCCAAGCTGGCCGTCGACCACATGCTGACCTCCTACGCGGTGGCGCACTCCTTCGCCGCGGTCAGCCTGCGGTACTTCAACGTCGCCGGCGCCGGGCACGGCCGGGGTGAACGGCACGCCACCGAGACCCACCTGATCCCGATCGCACTGCAGGTCGCGGCCGGCACCCGGGACGCGATCACCGTCTACGGCGAGGACTACCCGACCCCCGACGGCACCTGCGTCCGGGACTACGTGCACGTGCTGGACCTGGCCGACGCCCACCTGCTGGCCCTGCCGGCGCCGGCGCCGGGTGAGCACCGGGTCTACAACCTGGGCAACGGCACCGGGTTCAGCGTGCAGCAGGTCGTCGACGCCGTCCGCGAGGTCACCGGGCACCCGGTGCCCGTCGTCGTCGGCGCCCGGCGGGCCGGGGACCCCGCGCAGCTCGTCGCCTCCTCGGCGCGCATCCGGGCGGACCTGGGCTGGACCCCGCAGCACGCCGAGCTGACCACGATGGTCCGCGACGCCTGGGAGCTCGCCCGCCCGGCCTGACCCCTCCCGACCACCACGGGCCCCGGCGCTGCTGCGCCGGGGCCCGTGTCGTCAGCGCTCGGTGGCGGCCGCGCCCGCGCGCAGGGTCTCGCCGTCGATCTCCGGCGGCGGCGCCGGGGACACGCTGAGCCGGGCGATCCGCCGTCCGTCGAGCTCGGTGACGGTGAGCTCCCGGCCCTCCACCTCGACGGAGTCCCCGACGGTGGGGATGCGGCCCAGCTCGGCCAGCACCCAGCCGGCCACCGTCTCGTAGGGCCCCTCGGGCAGGTGCAGGCCGGTGGCCTCGGCGAAGTCGTCCAGGTTCAGCAGGCCCTCGACGTCGTGCGGGCCCTCGGCGGGGTCGTCGGTCTCGGGGGCGGCGTCCTCGTCGTACTCGTCGTAGATCTCGCCGATGACCTCCTCGATGAGGTCCTCCAGCGTCACGATGCCGTCGGTGCCGCCGTACTCGTCGACGACGATCGCCAGGTGCTGGCTCTCCTTGCGCATCTCCGACAGCGCGGTCAGCACCCCGGCCGTGCCGGGCAGCTGCTTGACCTCGCGCGCCAGGTCCCCGACGGTCGCCGCCCGCCCGGCCGGGTGGTTGGGCAGGAACAGGTCGCGCACGTGCACGAAGCCGACGACGTCGTCCTGGCTCTTGCCGACGACGGGGTAGCGGCTGCGGCTGGACTCCGCGACCTGCTTGGCCGCGCGGCTGGCAGTCGTGGAGGCCTCCAGGAAGTCGACCTCGGTGCGCGGGGTCATCACCTCGCGAACCTCCCGGTCACCGGCGCGGAAGACCTCGTCGATGAGCCGGCGCTCGTCGCTGGACAGCGACTCGTGCGCCGCGACCAGGTCGCGCAGCTCCTCCTGGCTGATCGACTCCCCGCTCTGCTTGGGGTCCCCGCCCAGCAGCCGGACCAGCAGGTCGGTGGAGCGCGACAGCAGCCAGATGACCGGCCGGAACGCGGTGGCGATCCGGTTCAGCGGCCCGGCGACGACGAGGGAGAAGCCCTCGGCCCGCTGGAGGGCCAGGCGCTTGGGGGTCAGCTCACCGACGACGAGGGACAGGTAGCTGATCCCGATCGTCACCAGCACGAAGCTCAACGGGTCCGCCACCCCCTCGGTCAGCCCGACGGAGACCAGCCACTCCCCCAGCGGTGCCGAGAGCGTGCTGGCACCGAAGGCGGCGGAGAAGAAGCCGGCCAGGGTGACGCCGACCTGCACCGCGGCCAGGAACCGGTTGGGCTCGCTGAGCAGCTTGGTCAGCGCGGTGCCGCGCTTGCCCTTCTCCCCCAGCGCGCGGACCTGGGACTCGCGCAGCGAGACCAGGGCGATCTCCGCACCGGCGAAGGCCCCCCCGATGAGCACGAAGACGACGACCATGACGATGTTGAGCCAGACGTCGCTCACCGGCGGCGTGCTCCTCTGTGGTTCGGGGCGGGTGCGGGACGGGGTGTCGTGCGCTGCGGAGCAGGCCCCAGGGTCCCGTGTCCAGGACGGACGGTCCACCCAGCAACGGCCGGACAGGCACCCGCGTTCCACAGGTGTTGCTGGTCACGGGCCTGCCGGCCACGCCCGTCGCTCTGCGTCACCGAGGGTGCACACGCTCCGCACACGGTTACGGTCCACCCCCATGACCGGACCCGGCAGACCCCGCCCTCGGCGCTCCGCCCGCAGCCTCGGCTCCCTGCTCAGGACGGGGTCCCGGCGGCGTTGGGTGCCCGCCGTCGTCGCCCTCGCCGTGCTCGCCCTGATCGGCGGCGTGCTGTGGCTCGTGCCCGGGTCCACGGACGCGACCCCGGCCGCGGCGGCAGGTTCGACCACCAGCCGGGCCACCACGTCGTCCGCGGCCACGTCCACGACCGTCCCGACACCGCCGCCCACGACGACCGCCGAGACGACGGCCGCGACGACGACGGAGGCCGTCCCCACCACCGCGGCGCCCACCACCACCGAGCCGCCCGCCGCCGCCGGCTCTGCGGCCGCTCCCCCGCCGGTGGAGGCACCGGCGCCTGCACCGGCACCGGCACCGGCAGCCGCGCCTGCACCGGCCCCCGCACCGGCCGGTGACCCGGGACTCGAGGGTGCCGTGCTCGACCTGGTGAACGCCGAGCGCGCCGCGGCCGGTTGCGGGCCGGTCGTCGCCGACACCGGTCTGGCCGCCGTGGCCCGGGCGCACAGCGCCGACATGCGCGACCGCGGGTACTTCAGCCACACCACGCCCGACGGGCTCAGCCCCTGGGACCGGGCAGCCGCGGCCGGGGTGTCGGGTGCCAGCGGTGAGAACATCGCGAAGGGCTACGGCGACGCGGCGTCGGTGATGGCCGGCTGGATGGCCAGCCAGGGCCACCGCGACAACATCCTCGACTGCGACAACACCCGCCTGGGCACCGGCGTGGTCCAGGGCCCCGGTGGCCCCTGGTGGACCCAGCTGTTCGGTCGCTGACCACCCCGGTCTCGGGGACATCGGGCCCCAGGCGCCTCGTCAGGCCCCGCTCCCGTCCTCCGCCAGCTGACCGGGTACGCCGTGCCAGGCGCCGTCGTGCTCCAGGGCCACCCGCAGCTCGGGGAAGGCGAGGTCGACCCGCGCCGGCCAGCGACCCTCGTCATCCCGGACCTCGAACTGCGGGACGGCGACCAGTCCGGCCAGCGCCAGGTGCACCCGCGTCCGCGACTCGGGCAGCGACTCGGGCAGCGACGCGGCGCGCGCGTCGGCCAGTCCCACCGCCAGTTCGGCCCGCCGCCAACCGGGACCGGCCCCGGCCGCTGCGACGCGGGCCCGCAGCTCGGCCGGTCGCACGAGCCCCCCGGGAGAGGAGGACGTCGAGCAGCGCGACCGCCTCGGCAGTCGGTTGGTCGCACGCCGTCCGCAGGGCAGTGGTGCGCCGACCGCCACCGGTCACGGCGACCTCGGCCCCGGGGATCTCCGCCTGCCGGATCACCAGGCCGGTCACCGGACCGAACCGGTGGGCACGGGGGACGGTGACCTGCACCGGCGTCCCGGGCCCGCCGCCTCACCCACCCCGAGCAGCCACGCGGCGCTGCGGCCGCTGAGCACCCCGGCCGGTGGGAGCAGCAGGCGAGCGCCTGCGACCCGGACACCGCGCGTGTCCGGCACCGCGGCATCGACGTGGACGCCTCGGAAGAGCCGCCGCCACGCAGAGCTGCGGAGCTGGTCGGCGGTCGAGAGACCCAGCACGCGCGACGGCCCCCTCGACCGCGGGGGTCGAGGGGGCCGTCGCGTGGAGCGCCTGCGTCAGGCCATGGCCTTCTGGAGGTTGGTGTCGATCGCGGCGAGGAAGTCCTGGGTGGTCAGCCAGGGGGCGTCCTTGCCGATGAGGAGGGCGAGGTCCTTGGTCATCTGGCCGCCCTCGACGGTCTCGATGCACACGCGCTCGAGGGTCTCGGCGAACTCGGTGACCTCGGGGGTGCCGTCCAGCTTGCCGCGGTGGGCCAGGCCCCGGGTCCAGGCGAAGATCGACGCGATGGGGTTGGTCGAGGTCTCCTTGCCGGCCTGGTGCTGGCGGTAGTGCCGGGTGACCGTGCCGTGCGCGGCCTCGGCCTCGACGGTCTTGCCGTCCGGGGTGGCCAGCACCGAGGTCATCAGGCCCAGCGAGCCGAAGCCCTGCGCCACGGTGTCGGACTGCACGTCACCGTCGTAGTTCTTGCACGCCCAGACGTAGCCGCCCTCCCACTTGAGGTTGGCCGCGACCATGTCGTCGATCAGGCGGTGCTCGTAGGTGATCCCGGCGGCGGCGAACTTGTCGGCGAACTCCGCGTCGAAGACCTCCTGGAAGATGTCCTTGAAGCGGCCGTCGTAGACCTTGAGGATCGTGTTCTTGGTCGACAGGTACACCGGGTAGTTGCGGGCCAGGCCGTAGTTCAGCGAGGCCCGGGCGAAGTCCCGGATCGAGTCGTCGAGGTTGTACATCGACAGCGAGATGCCGGCCGACGGGGCCTGGAAGACCTCGCGCTCGATGGTCTCGCCGCCGTCCTCGGGGGTGAAGACGACCTTCAGGGTGCCCGCGGAGGGGAACTTGAAGTCGGTGGCGCGGTACTGGTCGCCGTAGGCGTGACGGCCGACGATGATCGGCTTGGTCCAGCCCGGCACCAGGCGCGGCACGTTCTGCATGATGATCGGCTCGCGGAAGATGACGCCGCCGAGGATGTTGCGGATCGTCCCGTTGGGCGAGCGCCACATCTGCTTGAGGCCGAACTCCTCGACCCGCGCCTCGTCCGGGGTGATCGTGGCGCACTTGACGCCGACGCCGTGCTCCTTGATGGCGTTGGCCGCGTCGATCGTCACCTGGTCGTCGGTGGCGTCGCGGTTCTCCATGCCCAGGTCGTAGTACTCGAGGTCGACGTCGAGGTACTTGAGGATCAGCTCGTCCTTGATGAACTGCCAGATGATCCGGGTCATCTCGTCGCCGTCGAGCTCGACGACCTTGCCCTGCACCTTGATCTTGCTCACGAAACGCTGTCCCTCTCTGTTGGGGACCGACCCGTCAGGGGTCGGCTCTCACATGTCGGCGATGTCCGCCTGCTTGGCTCGTACGGCCTCGGCTGCCTCACGCAGCCCGGCCAGCTCGTCGTCGGTCAGGTCGCCCTCGACCACGCGGCGCACGCCACCGCGGCCGATCTCGGCCTCCACCCCCAGGTACACCCCGGAGATGCCGTACTCGCCGTCGACCCACGCGCACACCGGCATGACCGCACCGGAGTCCTCGATGACCGCCTTCGCCATCCGGGCCGCGGCCGCGGACGGCGCGTAGTAGGCCGAACCGGTCTTGAGCAGCGCCACGACCTCGGCGCCGCCGTTGCGGGTCCGGTCCACCAGGTGGGCGATGCGGTCGGCGGCCAGCACCTCGGACAGCGGCTTGCCGTCGACGGTGCACCGGCTGGGGACCGGGACCATGGTGTCGCCGTGACTGCCCAGGGTCAGCGTGCGCACCGAGGCCACCGGGACGCCGAGCTCGCGCGCGACGTTGTCGGTGAACCGGGCGGTGTCCAGCATCCCGGCCTGGCCCAGCACCTTGCTCGTGGAGAACCCGGTGGCCAGCTGCGCCAGCGCGGTCATCTCGTCCAGCGGGTTGCTGACCACGATCACCACGGCGTCCGGCGAGGTCCGCGCCACGTTCTCCGCGACCTGCCGGACGATGCCGGCGTTGGTCTCGATGAGGTCCATCCGGCTCATCCCGGGCTTGCGGGGCAGGCCCGCGGTGATGACGACGACGTCGGAGCCCTCGGTGCCCTCGTAGGAGCCACCGCCGACGCCGACGACCTCGGTCTCGAAGCCCTCGATGGACCGGGACTGGTTGATGTCGAGGGCCAGGCCCTCGGGCTTGCCCTCGACGATGTCGGTGAGCACGACGGTGTCGAACACGTCGTACTCCGCGAGACGCAGAGCGGTCGTGGAGCCGTAGAAACCGGCGCCCACGACGGTGACCTTGCCAGTACGGGGCTGCGCTGCCATGGCGCCAAACCTAGCGGCGATCAGGGGTTCCGTGCCCGCCGGGGCGCTCACACCGCGGGGATGGCCAGCGCGACGCCGGTGAGCAGCAGCCCGGCACCCAGGCTCAGCACGACGTCGGTGGTCTGGCTGCGGATGGCGAGGAACCCGACCCGGCGCACCGGCAGCAGCATCCGCAGGACCGCGGCGACCACCAGGGCCAGGCCCATCAGCACCAGACCGCGCCGCCAGTTGCCACCGGTCACGCTCAGCAGGCCGGCTGCCACCACCAGGAGCACGACGGTCAGGGGCAGCTGCCGCAGCACCCCGGCCAGCACCGGCCGCCGGAGGTACAGCGGGGTCCGCGTGACGGTGGGCACGACGCTCAGCCGACGACGACGGCGGGAGCCTGGGCCTGCTCGGCCAGGGCCACCACGTTGGACAGCAGCATCGCCCGGGTCATCGGCCCGACCCCGCCGGGGTTGGGCGCGACCCAGCCGGCGACGTCCCACACGTCGGCGGCCACGTCACCGGCGATCTTGCCGTCGACCCGGCTGACCCCGACGTCCAGGACGGCGGCACCGGGCTTGACCATGTCGGCGGTCAGCAGGCCCAGCACCCCGGCGGCGGCGACGACGACGTCGGCGGACCGGGTGTGGACGGCGAGGTCACGGGTCCCGGTGTGGCAGAGGGTGACCGTGGCGTTCTCGCTGCGCCGGGTGAGCAGCAGGCCCAGCGGGCGGCCGACGGTGACGCCGCGGCCGACGACGGTGACCTCGGCGCCGGCGAGCTCGACGCCGTGCCGGCGGAGGATCTCCACGATCCCCAGCGGGGTGCACGGCAGCGGGCCGGGGACGCCCAGCACGAGCTTGCCGAGGTTGGTGGGGTGCAGGCCGTCGGCGTCCTTGGCCGGGTCCATCGCGGCGAGGACGGCGGCCTCGGACACCTGGCGGGGCAGTGGGAGCTGGACGATGTAGCCGGTGCAGGCGGGGTCGGCGTTGAGCTCGGCGACGACGGCCAGCACGTCGGCCTCGGTGGCGTCGGCGGGCAGCTCCCGCTGGATGCTGGCGATGCCGACCTGGGCGCAGTCGGAGTGCTTGGCGTTGACGTACCAGCGGCTGCCCGGGTCGTCCCCGACCAGCAGGGTGCCCAGACCCGGGCGCCGGCCGGCCGCGGCGAGGGCGGCCACCCGCTCGGTGAGCTCGGTGCGGATCGCCGCTGCGGTGGCCTTGCCGTCGAGTCGGGATGCGGTCACCGCGCCAGTCTGCCGCACGGACCGGGCGCCCATAAGCTCGTCCGCGCAGGAGCGGCGCTCCCCCGCCGCGGGATCTGCAGAGGAGACCCGATGACCGAGCCCCGCCCCCAGCCGACCGGCGCCACCGGCAGTGCCGCGGACCCGACCCGTCCGGTCGGTGCGTCCCCGGCACCGGTGGACCCCGCCCCGCGCGCCGACGCCGGCCCCGAGGACCGCACCCGGGTCGACCAGACGCGGGTGGACCACACCCCGCCCCGGGACCCGGTCGCCGAGCAGACCACCGCGGTGCACCCGCTCCCCGAACGGCACCGCGACGAGACGCTGCCGGGCACGACCCGCGCCGCGCACGTGCCCACCGACCCGGCGCCCGAGCGCACCACCTGGCACCCGGACTCCGACGTCGACCGCACCACCCCGGCCTGGTCCACCGAACCGGTCGCGGTCCGCCGGGCGGACTCGGTCGCGGCGTTCCTGCTGCTGCTGGCCGGGGTCGCCGCGGGCATCAGCCTGCTGCTGCCGTGGACGCCGGAGGGCCGCACCGGGCTGGACCTGCTGCGCGACGGCCTGGACCAGCTGGCCACCGACTGGACGGGCGTGTTCGACGCCGGCCTGTGGCAGCCGCTGGCCGTGTTGTTCGGCGGCGGGGTGCTCTTCCTGCTCGGCCTGCTGCTGCTGGTCCCCGCCAAGTCGCACCGGTTCCTCGGCGTGCTCGCACTCCTGGTCGCCCTGGCCGTGCTGGCCGGGGTCCTGGTGCCCCTGGCCGACACCGGCTGGGACCTCGCCGACTACGACATCGGCTTCTCCTTCGCCCTCGCCGTCGCCGGCCTGGGCCTGCTGGGCGCCCTCAAGGCCGCCTTGACCGGGCGGAAGCACGCCGGGTGACGTGCTGGGACGGCCCGGCTGCCCCCCACGGCGCGCGGAGAGCGTCGTGAGGGGCAGCCGGGTCCTCTCTCAGTGCGCGAAGTGCCGGGTGCCGGTGAGGTAGAGCGCGATGCCGGCTGCCGCGGCGGCTGCGGTGACCTCCTCGTCGCGGACCGACCCACCGGGCTGGACGACCGCGGTGACCCCGGCCTCCAGCAGCACCTGCAGGCCGTCGGCGAAGGGGAAGAACGCGTCGGAGGCGGCGACCGAGCCCGTGGCCCGCTCCCCGGCCCGCTGGACGGCCAGGCGGGCGGCGTCGACCCGGTTGACCTGGCCCATGCCGACCCCGACGGTCGCGCCGTCGGCGGCGAGCAGGATGGCGTTGGACTTCACCGCGCGCACCGCACGCCAGGCGAAGACGAGGTCGTCGAGGGTGTCGGCGCTGACCGGGTCGCCGGTGGCCAGCGTCCAGGTGGTCGGGTCGTCGCCGGCGGCGTCGATGCGGTCGGGCTGCTGGACGAGCAGTCCGCCGCTGATCGGGCGCAGCTCGACTGCGTCGGTGCCGGCGCCCTCGGGCAGCCGCAGCAGCCGGATGTTCTTCTTCCGGGTCAGCACGGCCAGCGCGTCCTCGGTGAAGGACGGCGCGACGACGACCTCGGTGAACACCTCGGCGATCTGCTCGGCGGTGGACAGGTCGACCTCACGGTTGACGGCGATCACGCCACCGAAGGCCGACACCGGGTCGCAGGCGTGCGCCTTGCGGTGGGCCTGCGCCAGGTCGTGGCCGGTGGCGATCCCGCAGGGGTTGGCGTGCTTGATGATCGCGACGCAGGGCTCGTCGTGGTCGGCGGCGGCCCGGCGGGCGGCATCGGTGTCGACGTAGTTGTTGTAGGACATCGGCTTGCCGTGGAGCTGCTCGGCCTGCGCGAGCCCGGTCGCCGTCCCGGCGGTGCGGTAGAGCGCCGCGGCCTGGTGCGGGTTCTCCCCGTAGCGCAGCACGTCGGCGCGGTCCCAGGACCCGCCCCACCAGGCGGGGAAGCCGGTCTCGTCGTCGGGGGCCAGCGTCGTCCCCATCCAGGAGGCGACGGCGGTGTCGTAGGCGGCGGTGTGCCGGAAGGCCGCGGCGGCCAGGCGCTGCCGCTGGCCCAGCTCGAACCCGCCGGCCCGGACGGCGTCGAGGACGTCGGCGTACCGGGCCGGGTCGACGACGACGGCGACCGAGGGGTGGTTCTTGGCGGCGGCGCGGACCATCGCCGGCCCGCCGATGTCGATCTGCTCCACGCACTCGTCGGGGGTGGCCCCGGAGGCGACGGTCTCGCTGAACGGGTAGAGGTTCACCACGACCAGGTCGAAGGCGGCGATGCCGAGCTCGTCGAGCTGGCGGACGTGGTCGGGCTTGCGGCGGTCGGCCAGGATGCCGGCGTGCACGGCCGGGTGCAGGGTCTTGACCCGCCCGTCCAGGCACTCGGGGAAGCCGGTGACCTGCTCGACGGGCGTGACCGGGATGCCGGCGGCGGCGATCCGGGCGGCGGTGGCCCCGGTGCTCACCAGCTCGACCCCGGCGTCGGCCAGGCCACGGGCCAGCTCCTCGACCCCGGTCTTGTCGTAGACACCGAGCAGGGCGCGGCGGACGGGGGTGCGGTCGCTCATCGGGGTGCTCTCGTTCCTGGTCGGGGGTGCGGTCACGGCTGTGCGGTGCGGGTGGTCAGGGAGGTGACGGTGTCCACGAGGAGCTCGCGCTCGACGGCCTTGACCCGCTCGTGCAGCCGGGCCTCGTCGTCCCCGGCGAGGACGGGGACCGGCGCCTGGGCGAGCACCGGTCCGGTGTCCAGGCCGGCGTCGACCAGGTGCACGGTCGCGCCGGTCACCGGGACACCGGCTGCCAGGGCGTCGCGGACGGCGTGCGCACCCGGGAAGGCGGGCAGCAGCGAGGGGTGGCTGTTCACGAGCCGGCCACCGAAGGCGGCGAGCACGGCGGGGCCCAGCAGCCGCATGAACCCGGCGCAGACGACCAGGTCGGGCCGGTGGGCGGCCAGTTCGCGGGCCAGCGCGTCGTCCCAGGCGGCCCGGTCGGGGTGGTCGGCGGGCCGGACGACGAAGGTCGGCAGCCCGCGCTCGCGGGGGGCGGCCAGCCCGGCGGCCTCGCGGTCGGCGCCGACGGCCACGACCGTGAAGGGGCCGGGCTCCTCGCCGGGACCGGCCTGGGCCTGCAGCAGGGCCAGGCACAGCGACCCGACCCCCGAGACCAGCACGACCACCCGGGCGGGGGGCTCGCGGTCGACCGGCACGTGCAGGGACCCTACCGCCGCGCGGGCGGGCCGCCGACCGGTCAGCTGCTCCGGCGCCAGCGGGTGACGGCGGCCGACACCGCGGCGGCGAGGCCGGCCTGTGCGGCGATCGCCAGTCCGGTGGCCAGCGGGGGTGCGCCGACCTCGGCCAGACCGCCGTCCCCGAGCTGCCCCGAACCGGCGGCCACGACCAGACCGGCGAGCACACCCACCCCGACGCCGGCGACGACGCCCCACAGCGCGGCGGTCAGCGCACCGCCGTCGACGAGGGTCAGCCGGCGGGCCAGGGCCACCCCGGTGACCAGGCCGGCCAGCACGGGCAGCGCCTGGGAGAGGAAGGCCAGCAGCGGGACGGCCTGGGTGTCGGGCAGCGCGGCCAGCAGCGGGAGTGCGGGCACCGCCCCCAGGGTGACGCCGCCGGTGGACACCAGGGTCCCGGCGCCCACGAGGAAGCCGGGGCCGGCTGCCAGGCCGAGCACGGCGGCGGCGGCGTTGGGCAGCAGCAGGGCACCCAGCCCCAGCAGGCCGACCGCGCCGGCACCGGCGCCGCCCAGCCCGGTGGCCAGGGCGGCAGCGCCGCGGGCGTCACTGGCCAGGGCCACCGCGACGACGACGAGGGCCAGCGCGAGCAGGGTCAGCAGCCCCGCGAGGGCGCCCCGCGCCAGCGCGCGGGCCGGACCGGGCACGCGGTCGGCCAGCGCCCCCGCGAGACCGGACTCCCGGAGCGCTCCCCAGCCGCCAGCGGCCAGCACGAGCAGCAGCGCGCCGGTGAGCACCGGCACCAGGGCCACCCGCGCCCCGGGGGTGTCGACCAGGGCTGCGAGCGCAGCGGTCCCGGCGAGGTGGACGACGACGACGGCGGCGAGCACCTGGCCGACCGGGCGGGCGTCCCGCAGGTCGGCCCCGGCGACCACCGACCGGACGGCCCGGGAGAGCCCCCACGCCGCGCCGAGGGTGAGCAGCAGCGGGGCGATCGCCAGCGGACCGGACGCCAGGTCCAGCTGCGCGCCCTGGGCGAGCAGCCAGAGCTGGCCGGCCAGCCGGGCGTTCTCCCCCAGCGACAGCCCGCCGTCGGGGTCCAGCGCGGCCACCACGACCAGCGCCAGGGCCAGGCCCAGCACCCCGACGACCGGGACGGCCAGTGCGGTCAGCGCGGCGAGCCCGGCGGGGTGGACGGCCCGACGGCCACCGCCGTCCCGCGCCGACGGACCCCGGCCGGGGAGTCGGGCGAGCAGGGAGGTCACCCCTCCACTGTCCCAAGTGCGGCGGCCTCGTGGGTGGTGCACGCGCCGTCGGCCGGGACTTCGCGGCGTCGGTGACGGATCGGTCACCCCCGACGGGTGGGTGGTGGGGTCGGGACGGGTGCGCCGGACGGCGGAGACCCGCCCCGGCAGGCGCCGGGGCGGGTCTCTGGTCGTGCGGGTGGCGGTCGGGGCACAGGGCCCGGCCGGTCAGCTCTCGCTGGGCCGCGGGCGGTCCGGGTCGGACCCGTCGCGGTCGGCGTCCCCGGAGGGAACGGCCGAGGCACTGGTGCTGCCGGTGCTCCCGCTGCTCGCGGGCGGCGGCGGCGGGGTCGACGGGGCGGCGTAGGTCGGCGGGGCCGGGGGCTGGCCCGCGGGCTGCGCCCACCCGCCCTGCTGCCCGGACGGCGTGCCGGGACCCTGCTCGGCGCCGGGCTGCCCCCAGCCCGCGGAGGGCTGGCCGTAGCCGGCGGAGGGCTGGCCGTAGCCGGCGGAGGGCTGGCCGTAGCCGGCCGGCGGGGTCTGCTGACCGTAGGGCTGCGACGGCTGGCCCGGCTGCCCGTGGGACTGCTGCCCGTACGAGGACTGCCCGTAGGACTGCTGGCCCGGTGTCTGCTGGCCCGGGGCCTGCTGGCCGTGACCCTGCTGGGCCGATGACTGCTGGTCGGAGGCCTGCTGAGCCTGCTGGCCGTACCCCTGGGGGGCGGGACCCTGCTGGCCGAAGCTCTGCTGGCCGTAGCCCTGCTGGGCCTGCTGGCCGTAGCCCTGCTGGCCCTGCTGGCCCTGCTGGCCCTGCTGGCCCTGCTGGCCCTGCTGGCCCTGCTGGCCCTGCTGGCCCTGCTGGCCGTAGCCCTGCTGGCCCTGCTGGCCGTAGCCCTGCTGGCCCTGCGGACCGTGGCCCTGCTGGCCGAACTGCGGTGCGGGCTGGTTGGCCCACTGGGAGGCGTTGGCCAGGCCGCCCGACAGCTGCGGCCGGTTCTTCAGCTCCGGGAGCAGCCCCAGCACGGCGAAGGCCAGCGCAGCACCGGAGACCAGGAAGGCCAGCAGCGCGAAGAAGCTGAAGCCGACCTCGAAGGTGCTGATCCACTCGACCAGGGTCAGCAGGAACGCCAGCCCGGTGAGACCCACGGTCACGAACCCGCGCGGGAAGGGCACGGCGAGGTCGATGACGGCCGGGAGCAACGCCCACACCGCGGCGACGAGCAGCAGGACGAAGGCGAAGACGACCAGCCCGGAGTCGAAGCCGTTGAAGGAGTACCCGAAGGAGAAGGAGTACCAGGGGAACAGCGCGGCGATCAGGTAGACGATCGCGGCACCGCCGACCACGTAGTCGGCGAGCTTCAGCTTCTTGAGGTCGAACCCGGCCCCCGCGGACTGCCCGGGAGCGCCGGCCACCTGCTGCCCGTAGGGCGGCTGGCCCTGGGGCTGGCCCCAACCGCCTGATCCCTGCTGCGGCCCCTGCTGCTGACCCTGCTGCGACTGGCCGTACGAGGACTGCCCGTAGGGCGGCTGACCGTAGGCGGCGGGCCCCTGTCCCGGCTGGCCCTGCTGCGGCTGGCCCTGCTGCGGCTGGGACGGCGCCCACCCGCCGGACGGCTGGCCGCCGGGCTGGGACCAGCCGGGCTGGCCCTGCGGTGACTGGCTCTGGGGTGACTGGCTCTGCGGGGAGTCGCCCTGCGGGGACCGGCCCTGCCCGGGCTGGTCCCAGCCGCCGGGCTGCTGGGCCTGCGGGGCGCCGTACCCGGACGGACCCTGCTGCCCGGGACCACCCGGTGTCTGGTCGGGTCCACTGGTCGTCATCGCGCGGATTCTCCTGAGGTGTGGCGGGACTCGACACGGTGCCGTGTCGATCTTCCTCCGCGCATGGTCTCGACCCCGCCGTGCCGATGCAAACGCGGCGCGCGCGTCCCACCCGACCGGGTCGGGGGCTCCCGCGGCCACACGCACCGCTGCCCGGCACCCCACGAAGGGGGTGCCGGGCAGCCGGTGACGTGCTGGAACGGTCCCGTCGCAGGGCCCCGGGACGCGCGCAGCGTGTCCTGGGGGCGACGGGGTCCTCGTTCAGGCCCCGAGCAGCTCGCGCATCAGGCGGGCGGCCTCGGACGGGGTCTTGCCGACCTTGACGCCCGCGGCCTCGAGGGCCTCCTGCTTGGCCTGCGCGGTGCCGGCCGAGCCGGACACGATGGCGCCGGCGTGGCCCATGGTCTTGCCCTCGGGGGCGGTGAAGCCCGCGACGTAGCCGACGACGGGCTTGGTGACGTGGGCCTTGATGAACTCGGCCGCGCGCTCCTCGGCGTCGCCACCGATCTCACCGATCATCACGATGGCCTCGGTCTCCGGGTCGTCCTGGAAGGCCTGCAGCGCGTCGATGTGCGTGGTGCCGATGACCGGGTCGCCGCCGATGCCGATGGCGGTGGAGAAGCCGATGTCCCGCAGCTCGTACATCATCTGGTAGGTCAGCGTGCCGGACTTGGAGACCAGCCCGATCTTGCCGGCCTGGGTGATGTCGGCCGGGATGATGCCGGCGTTGGAGCGGCCGGGGCTGATCAGGCCGGGGCAGTTGGGCCCGATGATCCGGGTGCTCTTGCCCTGGGCGTAGGCCCAGAACTCGGTCGAGTCCTTGACCGGGATGCCCTCGGTGATGACGACGCACAGGCCGATGCCGGCGTCGATGGCCTCGGTGACGGCGCCCTTGGCGAACTTCGGCGGCACGAAGACGACGGTGACGTCGGCCCCGGTCTCCTTCATGGCCTCGGCGACGGAGCCGAAGACCGGCACGGAGGTGCCGTCGAAGTCGACGGTCTGGCCGGCCTTGGAGGGGTTGACGCCGCCGACGACCGCGGTGCCGGAGGCCAGCATGCGCTGGGTGTGCTTGCGGCCCTCCGAGCCCGTGATGCCCTGGACGATGACCTTGCTGTTCTCGGTGAGGAAGATGCTCATGTTCGAAAAGTCCTTCGGGGTCAGCAGGTCGGGATCAGGCGGCGGCGAGCTCGGCGGCCCGGCGGGCGGCGCCGTCCATGGTGTCGACCACGGTGACCAGCGGGTGGGCGGCCTCGGCGAGGATCCGACGGCCCTCCTCGACGTTGTTGCCGTCGAGCCGGACGACGAGGGGCTTGGTGGCCTCGTCGCCGAGGATCTCCAGCGCGGAGACGATGCCGTTGGCCACGGCGTCGCAGGAGGTGATGCCGCCGAAGACGTTGACGAAGACGCTCTTGACCGCGGCGTCGCCGAGGATGATCCCCAGGCCGTCGGCCATGACCTGCGCGGAGGCGCCGCCGCCGATGTCGAGGAAGTTGGCCGGGCGGACCCCACCGAACTCCTCGCCGGCGTAGGCGACGACGTCCAGGGTGCTCATGACCAGGCCGGCACCGTTGCCGATGATCCCGACCTCGCCCTCGAGCTTGACGTAGTTGAGGCCCTTCTCCTTCGCGGCGGCCTCGAGCGGGTCGGCGGCCGCGGCGTCCTCGAGGGCGTCGTGCCCGGGCTGCCGGAAGGCGGCGTTCTCGTCGAGGGTGACCTTGCCGTCCAGGGCCAGGACGGTGCCGTCGGGCGCCTTGGCGAGCGGGTTGACCTCGACCAGGGTGGCGTCCTCCTTGGAGAACACGTCCCAGAGCTTGATGGCGATCTCGATGACCTGGTCACGGACCTCGGCGGGGAAGGCCGCCGCGTCGACGATCTCCTCGGCCTTGGCACGGTCCACGCCCACGGTGGCGTCGACGGGGATGCGGGCCAGCGCCTCGGGCTTGGTCACCGCGATCTCCTCGATCTCCATGCCGCCCTCGACGGAGGCCATGGCCAGGAAGGTGCGGTTGGAGCGGTCGAGCAGGTAGGAGAAGTAGTACTCCTCCGCGATGTCGCTGGCCTGGGCGACCATCACCTTGCGGGTGACGTGGCCCTTGATGTCGAGGCCGAGGATGTCCGTGGCACGGGCCTTGGCCTCCTCGGGGTTGTCGGCGAGCTTGACGCCTCCGGCCTTGCCCCGGCCGCCGACCTTGACCTGGGCCTTGACGACGACCTGGCCCGCGATGTCGCGGGCGATGGCCTCGGCCTGCTCAGGGGTCTCGGCTACGCCGCCGGGGAGCACGGGGACGCCGTGCGCTGCGAACATGTCACGGGCCTGGTACTCGAAGAGATCCACGAAGAGGGACCGTAACGCGACCGGCACGTGCCTGCCGATGACGTCGGACGCACAGTGCGCGGCATCACAGGGTCCGGGGCACCTGGTCGCAGCCGGTCAGCGGGGCACGAAACGCTCGGCGGGGTCGTCGTCACCGGGCCGGACGGGGGCCGGCCGCCAGCGCGAGGCGAGCGCGGTGAGCCCCAGCGCCAGCAGGCCGACGACCAGCAGGCCGATCCCGGGGACGGTCCAGTCCAGGGCATCGGAGTGCAGCGCGTCGCGCCAGCCCGCCAGACCGGCCGCCAGCACGGCGACGGCGACGGCGAGCAACCCGCCGACAGCGCCGAGCCTGGGTCGCAGCGAGGGCGCGACGACGGCGGACAGCAGCAGCGCCCCGGCCAGCAGCAGCCCGCCGAGCAGGGCCAGGCCGGGCCGCTCGAGCAGCGCCCGGGGCCCCTCGGCCGAGACCACGGTGACCAGTCCGGTGGCGGGATCGGTGACCAGCCGGTCGGGGACGTCGGCGGCGGGCAGGGCGAGGCACAGCACGGCGCCGACACCCAGGAGCACCGCGCTGCCGGCGAGCACCGGGCGCAGCGGGTCCAGGGTGCCGGCGTCCTCCATGACGGTGCGGCCCCACGCGGCCAGGGCCAGGACGCCGGCCAGCACGGTGAGCCCGAGGGCCACCACGCCGAGCGTCCAGCCCGCGGCGGTCTCGACCGAGGAGGTCACGACCAGGTCGCCGGCCAGCACCTCGGTCCCGGCCCGACTGGTCGAGGCGCTCCCCTGGTGGAGCTCGATGAGCAGTCGTCCGACGGCGAGGGACCCGGCGACGGCCGTGTAGGCCAGCCCGAAGCGCGGGACCCGGCCCAGTGCGAGGCCGACCCCCACGGCGACGGCCACCAGCGGGGCGACCAGCGCGACGAGCACGTCGAAGGGACCGGTGGCGAGAGACAGCTCGCGACCGCCGACCACCAGGTAGGTGGGCAGGGTCGCGGCGGCACCCACCAGTCCGGCCAGCGCGAGCGCCACCCCCGCGACCCTGGCGAGCACGGGCACGTCGCCGAGGACCAGCGTCTCCGGCGCACCGCTGTCGGCGACGGCGCGGGCCCGGGCGGCGCGCCGCTCGGCAGCGGTCCGTGGCGCGTCCGCGGGCCTCGCCCCGGACCGCCGTGCCGAGGCCGCGCCAACCGTCGTGCGTGCGCCGCGGGTGCGACCGCCGGTGCCGCTCGGGGCCCCGGTGGACCGGTCTCCTGGCTCGCGCTGTGCCACGCGGGTCCCTCCTCGGTGTCGCTGTGGGTCGTCGGGTGGCCTGGGTGGCCGGCGCCGCCGCGGTGCCCGTCTCCGGGGCCGACCTGCGGCGAGTCCGTGCTGGTGGGCGGGCCGTCCGGTCGTGACCGGACCGTGATCGTGTCGCACCCCGGTGTGTGACGCTCGGCACACGCGGGCATTACCGTGTCGTGAACGGGGCAGGACGAGTGGGCTCCGACACACCCGTGCGGGCGCCGGCCCACCCCGCGGGCCCACCCGGACCGAGGAGGCGCACGTGACCACCCTGCACGTGGCAGCCAACACCGCCGGTCCGTCCCCAGCCTGGCACGACAGCGGGTCCGAGCCGCCGAACGGGGGCGTCGGCGGGTCCGCCGTCGCGACCGTGGCCGGCGCCGCCCGCGCCCTGCGGTCGCTGTGCACCCCCGCCACCGTCACCGGCGGGCTGACCGAGCTGGCCTGGGTCGGCGCGCACGCCCTGCTGTGGCCCCTGGGCACCCGGACGCAGCAGCGCGAACCCGACGCCGCGGTGCGCCCGGAGTGGCAGCCACCCGCCGTCCGGGCCTTCTTCGCCGAGGACCCGCTGGCCGCCCGGGTGCCCGTCGTCCTGGTGCACGGCATGGTCGACAACCGCTCGGTCTTCACCGTCATGCGACGTGGCCTGCGTCGCCGCGGCTTCTCCTGCGTCGGCACCTGGGACTACAGCCCGCTGGTGCAGGACGTACGCGAGGCCGCCGACCAGCTCGGCGCGCACCTCGAGCAGGTGTGCCGGGAGACCGGCCACGACCGGGTCAACGTCGTCGGGCACAGCCTGGGCGGCCTGGTCGCCCGGTACCTGGTGCAGCGGCTGGACGACAGCCGGGTCCGGTCCCTGGTCACGCTCGGGTCCCCGCACAGCGGGTCGCTGTGGGCACACGCGCTGCCCATCCCGCTGGCCAGGCAGCTGCGGCCCGGGTCAGCCCTGGTCCAGGAGCTCCAGCTGCCCGCGCCCGGCCGGCACACGCCGATCACCGCGGTGTACAGCGACCTGGACCAGCTGGTCGTGCCCTCGTCCTCAGGGCGGGTGGACCACCCCGACCTGCGCGCCCGCAACGTGCTCGTCCGCGGCGTGGGGCACATGTCGCTGCCCATCCACCGGGGCGTGGTGGAGGAGGTGGCGGCGACGTTCGCCGGTCACCGGTCGGTCGACCGTGAGCCGTCCGACACCGCGGTCGCCTGACACCGCGGTCGCCCGCCCGCCGCACGACCCCGCAGGTCACCCCGGGTTGCGCCCCGGCCCGCCGACCCGGTCACCGAGCGTGACCTGAGGTCGACTCGGCGACACGCCGCGCGCCTCCGGGACCTCGGCACTCACCGGTGGTCACAATGCGATCACGCCGTCGGCAACCCCTGCCGGCGCACGTCGGACCCCTGACGTACCAACTGACACGACGTCGAACGCCCCGCACCCCGCCCGCCACGGTGGGGTGCACCCGCTCCCCCGGTGCGGACGACGTCTGGAGAAGGTGCCCGTTTGTCGCGCCAACGTGAGCTGGTGGGCCGCACCCGGCCCGGCCGCCCGGTCCGGGACCGGACCGCGGTCGAACCCCTGGTCGGCGACCCCGCCGGAGGACCCGTCGGGCTGCTCGACCGCCCGCTGACCGACCCCGGCACGCCGCGCGTCCCGCGCCCCCGGGGCACCGACCCGACCGACACCGGCGCCCGCACCACCGGCCGCGACACCGCCCGCGACACCGACACCGACCTGTCGGTAGCCCGGGTCCTGCAGGCCACCCCGGCCGGGGACGGCCGACGCGCCACCGAGCCCGCCGGCACCGCCGCCGGGGCGAGCGGCCCGGCCCGCCGCCGTTCCCACCCCCCCCCGCCCGGACGCCGCGCCCCGCTGCTGCTGGTGGCCCTCGTGGTCGGTGCCGTCATCGCCGCGCTCCCCGGGGGGATCGGCTCGCGCGCCGCCGCCCCGGCGCCCGTCGCCGCGGCCGGCGACTACGGCCTCAGCGCCGAGGACGCCAACTTCGCCGGCGGCATGGACGACGTCTCGGCGCGCCGGGAGATCACCGCCGCCGAGGCCGCAGCCCGCCTCGACGCCCTGGCCGCCTCCCGCGCCGAGCGCGAACCGGACTTCGTGTTGCCCACCGAGGGCCGGATGAGCACCTGCTTCTGCATGCGCTGGGGCACCATGCACTGGGGCGTGGACCTGGCCGCCCCGCTGGGCACCCCGATCCTCGCCGCGGCCGACGGGGTCGTCCTGCGCTCGGGCCCGGCCAGCGGCTACGGCAACGCCATCTACATCCAGGACGCCGACGGCAACGTCGAGATCTACGGCCACATGCGCTACCTCTACGTCGAGGCCGGGGACGTCGTCTCCGCCGGTGACCTGATCGCCAAGGTCGGCAGCGAGGGCCAGTCCACCGGGCCGCACCTGCACTTCGAGATCCACCTGGGCTCCATGACGGGCCGTCCCACGGACCCGCAGGAGTGGCTGGCGGAGCGGGGCATCGAGATCGGCTGAACCCCAGCCACAGACGCCACCGGGCGGTCACCCCTCGTGGGTGACCGCCCGGTGGCGTCCGTGGCTTCAGGGTGCCGGAGCCTGACGCCCTACAGCTTGACGAGGGGTGCGTACCGGAGCACCAGGCGCTTGGTGCCACTGGATCCGAAGTCCACGGTGGCCTGGGCCTTGTCGGCCGCACCGGTCACCTCGACGACGGTGCCCAGCCCGAACGCGTCGTGGCTGACCCGGTCGCCGACGTCGACGCTGATCACCTTGCGGTTGCCCAGCCCACCGCGCAGGCCGCCGGTGGACAGCCCCGTCGAGGCCACCCGCTGCTGCGCGGAGCCGTACTGCGCGCTGGGCTTGGGGTCGATGCCGGTCCAGTGCACGGTGTCCTCGGGCAGCTCGTCGAGGAACCGGGACGGCGGGTTGTACGCCGGCTGCCCCCAGCTGGTGCGCACCGTAGCACGGGACAGGAACAGCCGCTCGCGGGCACGGGTGATACCGACGTAGGCCAGCCGGCGCTCCTCCTCGAGCTCCTTGGGGTCGCCCAGCGCACGCAGGTGCGGGAAGACGCCGTCCTCCCAGGCGGTCACGAAGACCACCGGGAACTCCAGGCCCTTGGCGGTGTGCAGGGTCATCATCGTGACCACCCCGGCGTCGTCCCCGGTGACCGGGATCTGGTCGGCGTCGGCGACCAGGGAGACCTGCTCGAGGAAGTCGGTGACCGTGCCCTCGGGGTTCACCACCTCGAACTCGGCGGCGACGCTGACCAGCTCGTGCAGGTTGTCCACCCGGCCCTCGTCCTGCGGGTCGGTGGAGGACTCCAGCTCCGAGAGCAGGCCGCTGCGATCCAGGATCGACTCCAACAGTGCGCTGGGGCCCGAGCCGGTGGCGAGCAGGTGCTCGAACTCCTCCAGCAGCGACACGAACTCCTGGATCGCCTTCAGCGACCGGGTGGCCAGACCGGGGGCGTCCGCGGCCCGCCGCAGCGCGGTGGCGAAGGCGATCCGCTCCCGGTCGGCGAGCTGCTCCACCGCGGCCTCGGCGCGGTCGCCGATGCCGCGCTTGGGGGTGTTGAGCACCCGGCGCAGGCTGACCACGTCGGTGGGGTTGCTGACGACCTTCAGGTAGGCCAGGGCGTCCCGGACCTCCTTGCGCTCGTAGAAGCGCACCCCGCCCACGACCTTGTAGGGCATGCCGACCCGGATGAACACCTCCTCGAACACGCGGGAGGCGTTGTTGGTCCGGTAGAAGACCGCGATGTCGCGCGGCTTGGCCTTGCCCTCGTCGACCAGGGCGTCGATCTGCTCGGCGACCCAGGCGGCCTCGTCGTGCTCGTTCTCCCCGACGTAGCCCTCGATGAGCTCGCCGTCCCCGGCGTCGGACCACAGGTTCTTGGGCCGCCGCGCGGTGTTGCGGGAGATGACCTGGTTGGCGGCCTTGAGGATGCGCTGGGTCGAGCGGTAGTTCTGCTCCAGCACGATCGTGGTGGCGTCGGGGTAGTCGCGCTCGAACTCGTCGATGTTGCGGATCGTCGCGCCCCGGAAGGCGTAGATCGACTGGTCGGCGTCACCGACGACGCACAGCTCCGCGGGGGGCACCGGGCTGTCGCCGTAGCCGACGATCTCCCGGACCAGCGCGTACTGGGCGTGGTTGGTGTCCTGGTACTCGTCGACCAGTACGTGCCGGAAGCGGCGGCGGTAGTGCTCGGCGACGTCGGGGAAGGCCCGGAAGAGGTTGACCGTGGTCATGATCAGGTCGTCGAAGTCCATCGCGTGGGCCTCGCGCAGCCGCCGCTGGTAGAGCTTGTAGACGTCGGCCAGGACCTTCTCCGGCGGGGTGACCGGGGCGAAGGACTCCTCGTCGACCAGCTCGTTCTTCAGGTTCGAGATCTGCGCGGCCAGGCTGCGGCCGGGGTAGCGCTTGGCGTCGAGCTCCAGGTCCCGGGCCACCATCGTCATCAGCCGGACCGAGTCGCCCTGGTCGTAGATGGTGAAGCTGGTCTTCATCTGCAGCTTGGCGGCCTCGGCCCGCAGGATGCGTACGCACATCGAGTGGAACGTCGACACCCACATCGCCCGGGCGCGGGGCCCGACGAGCTGGGCGACGCGCTCCTTCATCTCACCGGCGGCCTTGTTGGTGAAGGTGATCGCCATGATCTCCCCGGGCGTGGCCCCGCGGGCGCCCAGCAGGTAGGCGATCCGGTGGGTCAGCACCCGGGTCTTGCCCGAGCCGGCGCCGGCCACGATGAGCAGCGGCGAGCCCTCGTGGACGGTCGCCTCGCGCTGGGGGCCGTTGAGCCCGGCGAGCATCCGCTCCAGCTCCCGGCCCACCTGCCCGCGGGGCTGACGGGGCAGGGCGGCGGTCCCGGGCAGGGAGGTCTGGGGGCTGCTCATGTCCCTCCCATCGTAGGCCGGACCTCCGACACCGACCGGGCGCTGTGGACGGGTCTGGCCCTCCTCCAGGGGCCTGTGTCAGACTCCACACGTGCTCAGCCAGCGAGAGTTCGCCTACGGCCACCGGGATCCGGTCGCCGTCTCGCCGAGCTAGCCGCTCACCGACACAGCCCCGGGCCCGATGCGCCCGGGGCTCTTCTGTGTCCGGGGCGCATGGGCCTCCCCCACCTGGAGGACCGACATGAGCACCACCGTGGAGAACACCGTGCCGAGCACCCCGTCCAGCGCCCCCGAGGGCAGCACCGGCAGCACCGGCCCCGAGCCCACCGCCCCGGCCGAACGGATCGCCGAGCTGCGGGCCGAGATCGACGCCTGCGACGCCGCGATCATCGCCGCGGTGCAGCGCCGGCTGGAGGTGTCCCGCGAGATCGGGCAGCTGCGCCGGGCCGCAGGCGGGACCCGCCTGTCGCTGGCCCGTGAGCAGGCCGTGCTGGCCACCTTCTCCGCCGCGCTCGGGCCGGCCGACGGGACGACGCTGGGCATGATGCTGCTGCGCCGCGGGCGCGGCGCCCTCTGAGCCCGCGGGGAACACCCCGGCCCGTGGCGGGCTTCCACGGTCTGTGACCCAGCCGAAGCAGCCCGCCGCCCACGTCGACCGGGTCCTCTGCGTCCTGGCCCACCCCGACGACGTCGACTTCGGCAGCGCCGGCACCGTCGCCACCTGGACGGCGGCCGGCACCGAGGTCGTCTACTGCATCGTCACGAACGGCGACGCCGGCGGTTTCGACGACACCCCGCGGGAGCAGATGCCGCTGCTGCGCCAGGCCGAGCAGCGCGCGGCGGCCGCGGCGGTCGGCGTCACCGACGTCCGGTTCCTGGGCTACCCCGACGGCCGGCTGGAGCTGACCCTGGACCTGCGCCGCGACATCAGCCGGGTGATCCGCCAGGTCCGCCCGCAGCGGGTGCTGACGTCGTCCCCGGAGCGCATGTACGACCGCATCGGGGCCAGCCACCCCGACCACATGACGGCCGGGGAGTCCACGCTGCGCGCGGTCTACCCCGACGCACGCAACCCCTTCGCCCACCCGGAGCTGCTGGCGGAGGAGGGCCTGGAGGCCTGGACGGTGGACGAGGTGTGGCTGGGTGCCAGCCCGCGGGCCGACCACGCCGTCGACGTCACCGACGTGGTCGAGCAGAAGTTCGCCGCGCTGGAGTCCCACGTCACCCAGGTCGCGCACCAGCCCGAGGGCCAGCTGCGCCAGTTCGTCACCGGCTGGATGGCCCAGACCGCCCGCACCCACGGCCTGCCCGAGGGCCGGCTGGCCGAGGCCTTCCAGGTCGTGCACACCGCCTAGGCGGCACCGCTCAGAGCAGGCGGTTCGTCGCCGCCCAGCGGGTCAGCTCGTTGCGGTTGGACAGCTGCAGCTTGCGCAGCACGTTCGAGGCGTGCGACTCCACCGTCTTGACCGAGATGAACAGCCGCTGGCCGATCTCCCGGTAGGTGTAGCCCCGGGCCAGCAGCTGCATCACCTCGCGCTCGCGGGCCGAGAGCAGGTCCAGACCGGGGTCGACGTCGGGCTCGGGCGCGGGGGCGGCCGGTCCGGCGGCGAAGGCGTCCAGGACGAAGCCGGCCAGCCGCGGGGAGAACACCACGTCGCCCTCGGCGACCCGGGAGACGGCGTCGCGCAGGTCCGGCCCGGAGATGGTCTTGGTGACGTACCCGCGGGCGCCGGCCCGGATGACGGCGATGACGTCCTCGGCGGCGTCGGACACCGACAGCGCCAGCCACCGGACGTCGGGCAGCTCCGGGCGCAGCTGCTCCAGGACCGCACGCCCTCCCCCGCCGGGCAGGTGCACGTCCAGCAGCACGACGTCGGGCCGGGTCTCGCGGACCCCGGCGACCGCACCGGCGACGTCGGCGGCCTCACCGACCACCTCGACGGCGTCGCCCAGTTCGGCGCGCACGCCGGACCGGACCATCGAGTGGTCGTCGACCAGGAAGACACGGGTCACGACGACGCTCCTCGCTCGCTGCGCGGCAGGGTCAGTTCCACCTCGGTGCCCTCCCCGGGGTCGGAGTGCACGACGGCGGTCCCGCCGACGCGCTGCAGGCGGCCGACCACGGAGTCCCGCAGGCCGCGCCGGTCCAGCGGCACCCGGGTCGGGTCGAACCCGGTCCCGCGGTCCCGGACGAACACGGTCACCGCCGACGCGGTGACCTCGGTGTAGAGCGCCACCTCGGTGGAGCCCGAGTGCTTGGCGGCGTTGACCACCGCCTCCCGGGCGGCCTGGCCCAGCGCGGCGACGGCGTCGTCCACCGGCAGGTCGCCGACGACGACCGGGTCGACGGTGACCACGTGGTCGGCCTCGACCTCGGCCACCAGCCGCTCCACCAGACCTGCCCAGGTGCCGCCGGTGGCGACCTGTGGGGCGTACAGCCAGCTGCGCAGCTCGCGTTCCTGGCTGCGGGCCAGCCGGGCCACCTGGGTGGGGTCGGCGGCGTGCCGCTGCACCAGCGCCAGCGTCTGCAGCACCGAGTCGTGCAGGTGGGCGGCGACCGCGGCGCGCTCCTCCGAGCGGATCCGGGCGGCCCGCTCCTCGGCGCGGGAGTCCAGCAGCCGGCGCCACAGCGGTGCGGTGGCCAGCCCGATGCCGACCAGCACCACCAGGGTCGCGGCGAAGCCGTTGCGGGCGTTGACCAGCTGCCCGGTGGTGGCCAGCAGCAGCACGACCCCACCCACGCCCAGCAGCACCCCGACGACCAGCCCCCAGCGGGCGGTGGAGCGGGCCAGGGTGCGCTCGGTGTCCAGCTGGTACCAGATGACCGCCAGCCCGACCCCGGCCAGCAGCAGCGGCACGAGGACGTCGCCGCGGCCCCAGCTGGACAGCTGGCTGGTCAGCACGACGGCGACGACACCGAGGAGCACCACGCCGACCAGCTGCCGCCGGCTCGGCGCGTCCGCCGCCGGCGGCCGCTCGGAGTCCGCCGGGGCGGCCTTCATCGACAGCCACAGCAGGGCGTAGGCGATGACGCCGATGCCCCCGACCGCCAGCAGCCCGAAGGCGACCCGCACCAGCACCGGGTCCAGCCGCAGGTGGTCCGCGGTACCGGCGGCCACCCCGCCGAGCAGCCGGCCCGAGCGCGGGCGCAGCAGCGGCGGCCGGGCCGGGAGGACGGCGGCGGCCGGCGGCCGCGTCGTCGTCCCCGGGTCGGTCACGTGATCATCGTGTCACCGGCGACGGCCGCGCCACACCCGGTGACACCCTGTGTCCACCCGGGGCAGGACCAGGGTGTCCCCCGGTTCCGCCGGGCGCCGCGGGCGCGCAGGGTCGGGACGTGTCCCTCCACGGTCTGGCCCTGGCGTTGTGGTCCGCGCCCGCCGGACCGGCGCCGCTGGCCCGCTTCGCCGCCTCCGGTGGCACCGCCACGCTGGTGCAGTCCGCGGTGTTCCTGCTCGCCGGCGGCAGTCAGGCCGCGAACCTGCTCGCCACCGCGGTGGGGACCGTGCTGGCCAACGAGCTGCACCGCCGGGTCACCTTCCACGCCGGCGGCCGGACGACGTGGTGGCGGGCGCAGTGGACCGGTGGCGGGGTGGCCCTGGTCGGCCTGGCCGCCAGCAGCTCGGCCCTGGCCCTGTGGGAGACCTGGGCCCCGGGCGCGTCGGCCGCGGCCGCACTCGCGGTGCTGCTGGGGGTCACGACGGCCGTGGGGCTGGCCCGGTTCCTGGTGCTGCGCCGGGTGCTGTCCCCCACCCCGACCCGCGCCTGACCACCGGGAGAGACCAGGGTCGGGTCCGGGGGTTCCCCGATGGTGCGGGGCCCCCTCCCGTCGGCAGGCTGGTCCCCATGACGAGCACCTTGTCGGTGCGGCTGCGGCCCCCG
>NZ_CEEDOS010000006.1:0-134330 GCF_979256525.1 Klenkia sp. AC732
GCCGCGTACTCCCCCCGCTTCTGCGGCGTCCCCACACACAGGAAGTGCACCGCGGCCCCAGCCGCGTCGGCCATCTCGGAGGAGAACCGCAACCGGCCCGAGGCCAGTGAGCGACCCAGCAGCTCCTCGAACCCCGGCTCGTGGAAGGGCGCCCGCCCCGCGGCCAGCAGCTCGGCCTTGGCGACGTCCACCTCGATCCCGACCACGTCGTGCCCCAACTCGGCCATGGAGGCGGCGTGCACCGCACCCAGGTAGCCGCAACCGATCACAGACAGCTTCACGTGTGTTCCTTCGTCGTCTCAGGGGATGTGGAGGAGGGCGGGGCTCAGTAGGCCCCGGACCCTCGGACGACCGCCCCCACGGTCTTCCACAGGATCATCAGGTCGAACATCAGCGACCAGTTCTCGACGTAGCGCACGTCGATGCGGACCGAGTCGTCCCACGACAGGTCCGAGCGGCCGCTGATCTGCCAGAGCCCGGTGATGCCGGGCTTGACCAGGAACCGCCGGTGCATGTCGAAGCCGTACTTCTCGACCTCGGGTGGCAGCGGCGGGCGGGGGCCGACCAGGGACATGTGGCCGGCGAGCACGTTGAGGAGCTGGGGCAGCTCGTCCAGCGAGTAGCGGCGCAGCACCCGGCCGACCCGGGTGACCCGCGGGTCGCCGCGCATCTTGAACAGCACGCCGTTGCCCTCGCTGGAGGCCTGCAGGGTCACCAGGCGGGCCTCGGCGTCCACGACCATGCTGCGGAACTTGAGCATGGAGAACGTCCGGCCGTCCTGGCCGACCCGCTGCTGGCGGTAGAACACCGGCCCGCTGCTCGTGGCGGCCACCGCCACGGCGATCGCGACCAGGCCGGGTGAGGCCAGCAGCAGCACCAGCGCGGCGGCGGTGCGGTCGACGACGTCCTTGGTCAACCGCCGCACGCCGCGCAGCTCGGGCCGCTCGACGTGCATCAGCGGCAGGCCGCAGACGGGCCGGATGTTGACCCGGGGGCCGACGATCTCGGTGACGGCGGGCGCCAGCAGCAGCTCGGCCCGGGTCTTCTCCAGGTCCCAGCCCAACCGGCGCAGCACCGACCCGTCCAGCTCGGGGCTGGGCAGCACCGCGACGGTGTCGACCTGGTACCGGTCGACGACGGCCACCACCTCGTCCAGGCCGCCCAGCACGGGCAGGCCGTCGAAGGGGCTGAGCGGCCCCTCACCGGGCAGGCAGCAGCCGACGACGTCGTAGCCCTGGTACTTCTCCCGGTCCATCTGCTCGTGCAGCGCGGCGACGCCACCGCGGTGGCCGACCAGCAGCGTCGTCTGCAGGAACCGGCCGCGGTCGCGCTGGCCGTGCAGCCAGCGGCGCAGCGAGTACCGCACGACCAGGGTGAGTGCGGTGGCCAGCGGGATGGCGACGACGACGAAGCCGCGGGCCACCTCCAGCCGGAAGCCCCAGGAGACGGTGGCGACGCCGGCGAGCAGGACGACGGCGGCCACGAACACCCGCCGGAACTCCTCGGCGCCGCTCCACAGGAAGCGCTCCTCGTAGCTGCGCGCCAGCAGCATGGCCACCCCCCAGGCCAGCGGCAGCACGACCACCGACCAGGCCGGGGCGATGACGGCGAGCCCGTCCAGCCCGTGGTCGAAGCGCACCGCGTGGCCGACCACCGCGCCGACGGCGGCGCAGAGCACGTCGAGCACGACGACCGCCCGGACGTACCGGGTGCGCCAGGCCCGACGGGCCTCGGTGCCGGCGCCGCGCACCCGGCCGACGCGTCCCCGGCGCGTGGCCGGTGGGTCCCCGGGGCCCAGCGCGGTGGTCCTGCGGCCGGCGGGCCGGACGGTCGTCCGGGTGGTGGTCCGCGCGGTGGTGCCGTGGGTGGTGCTGCCGGTGGTGCTGGTGGTCGTCTCCGACGTCGTCACGCTGTCCTCCGTCGTGCGTCAGTCCGGTCGTCCCGGGGCCCCGTGACGGTGCCGTCGACGTCGTCCGGCACCCCCAGCCTGGCCCACGGGGTGCGGCCTCGGAACAGCTCGGTCATGAACTCTGTGTCACAGTCCAGATACGTTGCGCGACCGCTCTGGGCGGTCACCGTGCCCGCCGCCGGACGACCGCGAGCAGGTCCCGCAGCGTGCCGCGGAAGAGGACGAGGCCGACGGCCAGGTAGACGGCCAGGGCCAGCAGCCCGCCGCCCACCACGACGCCCAGCTGGGCCCACGTGCCGAGCACCGGGGGCAGCAGGGCGAGGAGCCCGGTGAGCACGCCGACGACGAGCAGGCCCGCGACGGCCGGCGCCGCCCACTGCCGCAGGTAGGGCCCGATCGGCAGCCCGAGCGCACGGCGCAGGGCCCGCAGCCGCAACGGCCAGACCAGGTACTGCCGCGCGGTCACGGCCACCGCGACGGCGACGATGCCGAACGGCACGGCGACGACGACCGCGGCGACCCCCACCACGCACTGGACGGCGGTGACCACCAGCGCCAGCGTCGCGTGGCCGGCCGCGATCAGCGCCGTCCGGTCGAAGACCAGGACGCTGTTGAGCGCACCCATGGCGCACAGCACCTGGGTGATGAGCACGCTGGGCTGCCACTGGTCACCGAAGACCAGCGGCACCACCACCGGGGCCAGGGCCGCGAAGGTGGCGTAGGTGAAGACCCCGATCGTCGCCGAGGCACCGGTGAGGGACAGGAAGGCCCGGCGGAACCGGGGCGGGTCGTCCTGGACGCGGGACAGCGCGGTGAGCGAGACGCTCTGGATCACCGCGGTCTGCACGTCGGACAGGATCGAGATGATCCGGGTCCCGATGTAGTAGTAGCCCAGCGCCGTCGGGCTGATCACCGCACCGATGACGAACTTGTCGGCCTGGGCGTTGAGGAACGCGAAGAGCTGGATGCCGATCACGCTGAGGCCGACCCCGCGCAGGTCCCGCACGGCGGCGCGGCTGACCCGGAAGCGGGGCCGCCAGGGCAGCACCGACCACAGGACGACGACGCCGATCAGCGCCGAGGTCAGGCTCTGCGCCACGATCGCCCAGACGCCGGCGCCGAGCACCGCGGCGACCACGCCGACCACGCCGCCGGTGAGGTTGGCGACCACCCGACGCTGGGTGAGCCGCTTGAACCCGAAGTCGCGCTGCAGGAGGGCAGCCGGGGTCAGGCTGAGCGCGGAGAGGACCAGGGTCACGCACAGCACGCGCAGCACCGGCGCCAGCTCCGGGGTGTCCAGGGCGGCCGCGATCGGCCCGGCGCAGGCGGCCAGGGCCGCGGCCAGCAGCACCGCGCTCCCCAGGGACACCCAGAACGCCGACTCGGGGTGTTCCCGGTCCAGGCCCTTGCGCTGGACCAGGGCATCGGAGAACCCCTGCTCGGCGAGCACCTGGAACAGCGCGACGAAGGTGGCCGCCAGGGCGGCGACACCGATCTCGGCGGGTTCCAGCAGCCGGCCGATGACGGCGAAGACCACCAGCGAGGCCAGCCGGTTGACCCACTTGTCCGCAGCCACCCACAGTGCCGAGGTGACCGTCCGGTCGCGGAGGTCGCCGGGGTGCTCGACGGTGCTCACCCGGCCCCACCCCCTGCCGCGGTGCCGGGTCCCGTCCCCGGGCCCGTCTCCTGACCGGCCTCCTCCTGCCGGGCCGTCCGACGGGCCTCGCGCCGCCGGCGGCGTCGGCCCCGCACCCGGGCCCCGGCCAGCACCACCCGGTCCAGCAGCACCGCGGCGACGACGGCGAGGACCAGCCCGGCCAGCGCCAGCCCGACGACCGAGCGGAGCCGGTCGGGGAAGTCCCGGAGCGGGTAGTCCGCCGGCGAGCCCACCGCGGTGGTGAACAGCTGGTCACCCGGCGCCCCGGCCTCCAGCTGGACCCGCTCGACGACGGTGCCGGCACCGTCCACCAGCCGGGCCATCAGGTCGGTGGCGCCCTCGGCGGTGTCGCTGACGGTGGTCAGCCCGACCAGCTGCGCGGTCTGGTTGTCCCACACGGCGCTGGCCCGGCCCGAGCCGCCGGTCAGCACCTCGTCCTGGACGGTGGCGGTGTTGAGGGCGTCGGCGAGCACGGCGGCCAGCGTCGAGCCGCCCGTCTGGGCGTTGAAGGGGTTGGTGGTCAGGCCACCGCTGCCCGAGGTGGGCAGCCGCGCGGCGACCAGGGCCGGGGAGGGCAGCACCACCAGCGAGGCGGTGACGGTGTACTCGGGGCGGGCCTCACGGGAGGCCTGCACGGCGCCGGTCGCGGTCAGCGCCAGGACGACCACGAGCACGTACCAGCGGCGGGCGCAGGCACGGAGGACGTCGGAGAAGGTCACAGGACCCCTGCCTTCTGGGTCGTCGGGGAGGTGGGCGGGCACGGGGTGTGCCAGGAGCTGCGGACGACGACCGAGGTCAGCCCGACGAGCACGAAGACCAGCAGCGCGCTCTGCTGGAAGGCGAGGGTGTCGAAGGTGGAGGCGGCCACCCCGGAGGCGGCGAGCCCGCCCAGCAGTGCACCGGCCAGGCTGGCGCGCTCGGGGTCGCGGGGGTGCACGCGCGCGGCCACGGTCGCGACCACCGCGGGGACGACGAGCAGGGCGGCGAACCCGGCGACCGACACCAGCCCGCCACGGACCAGGAAGCCCAGCCACTGGTTGTCCAGCACGCCGTCCCCGCTGGTGAGGACCCCGCCCAGCCACGGGCTGCGGTCGAAGACCTCGCGGACGCCGGCGTAGTCGGCGAGCCGCCCGGAGATGCTGTCGTCGGCGGCCGCCTCGTCGGTGGCCACGCCGCTGAAGAGCTGGACGAAGGCGTCGACGACCCGCGGCACGGCCAGCACCGCCAGCGCCGGGGCCAGGACCGCCCCGGCCAGCACCGACCAGCGCTGGGCCCGGGTCGCGAAGGGCACGTAGAGCAGCAGCCCCACGGCGATGCACAGCAGCCCGGACCGGGACAGCGCGAACGGGGTGGCCAGCGCGACGACCCCGGCGGCGGCCGCGCTGGCGGCGCGCCGGCCCGGGGTGCCGGCGAAGCGGGCCAGGTGGATGGCCAGCGGCAGCGTGACGGCCAGGCAGACGGCGAACTCGATGGGGTGCGAGGTCGTGCCCAGCACCCGCACGAACTCCAGCCGCTCGCGCAGCACGCCGGGGTTGGAGGTGAACGCCATCCCGGGCACCCGGACGACGTCGGCCCAGGACAGGTCGGCCCCCACGGCCTGGACCAGCCCGACGCCGGCGTTGAGGACGCTGCCGGCCAGCAGCCAGCCCAGCAGCCGCCGGGCACCGGCCAGGTCGGGGACGGCGAGCGCGATGAGCAGCGCGATGCCGACGCCGGCGGTGAGCACCAGCACGTAGCGCAGGCTGGTGGCCGCGGCGACGGCGGTCAGCGTGCGGCCGGTCTCGACGCCGTAGCTGAGCAGCGCCTGGGCCAGGAAGAGCAGCAGCACCACGACGACGGGGTCCACCCGCCGGGCGTGCACCGGTCGGCGCGCACCACGGACCAGGCCCAGCGCGACCAGGGCGAGGGCCGCGAAGCCCAGCAGCCGGCCGGGCGAGCCGTTGGACTTCAGCGGCCCGGCCAGCACGACCTCGCTGGGGAAGACGAAGAGCAGGGCGCAGAACAGCACGGCCAGGGCCGCCGGGGGGCCGGTGCCAGGGGGTGGGGCGAGCCGGTCCTCCAGCGACAGCCGGTGGCTGCCCCGGGACCGGCGGAGGGTCGCCGTCACGCAGGCGGCCGCGGTGCGTCGGCGGACAGGAACCGCCCGTAGCGGCCGACCTCGATGTCGCGCCGGACGACGACCGCGGGGTTGCCGGCCACGATGGTCCGCGGCGGCACGTCCTTGGTGACGACGGCGCCGGCGGCCACGATGCTGGAGTCGCCCACGGTGATGCCGGGCAGCAGCATGCTGCGGGCGCCGATGAAGCAGTCCCGGCCCACGACGGTGTCGGCCTTGAGACCACGGGTGCGGTCGTGGCAGAGGATCGTCGCGCCGAAGGCGACGTAGCTGTCGGGCCCGACGTGCACGCCGCGGGGGTAGGTGCGGTCGAAGTGGGCCGACAGCGAGAACATCGCGGTGGGGTCGATGTGCATCCCCCAGACGCGGTTGTAGTACTGCCGCTTGGCGCCCTGCAGGGCGGTGCGGATCAGGCGGAGCCGGTTGAGGCTTCTCATCGGGGCTCTCCTGGGTCGGGGGTGGGCGAGAGGGTCCGGCGGCGGAGGAGGGCGGTGTCCAGCGCGACGGCCAGGGTCACGGCGGCGAGCCCACCGGCGGCGGCGACGACGACCGCCATCCGGGTGCGGTGCGGGCGGATGAGGCCCGGGGCGTCGGGACCTGAGCCGGTCGCGGCGAGGAACACGGCGTCGGGGCGGACGCCCTGGGCGGACTGCAGGTCGGCCAGCGCAGCCCGCGCGCCCGCCCGCGCCGCGGCCAGCGCGGCCTCCGCGCCGGCCGGGTCGGGCCCGGTTGCGGCGAGCAGGACCAGGCTGGGTCGCAGACCGTCCCAGCTGGCCGTGGCCGTCGACCCGTCGGGCAGCCCGGTCAGCGCACCGTCGGCGGCGACGGTGCGGCTGATCAGCAGCGCCAGGGTGGCCGGCGAGCCGAAGGGGTTGGTGTCGCCGGGGCCCTCGTCGCCGATGGCCGGGTCGCGGGCCAGCGCCAGGCCCGGTGAGGGGACGACGACCAGCGTGGCCGCGACCGAGTAGGAGGGCCGGGCGTCGTCGGCCAGGTGCAGCGCGAGCAGCGCGAACACCGGGAGCACGGCCAGCAGCACGTACCAGCGGCGCAGGCACGCCACCGCGACCTCGGTCAGGTCCACGGAGGCACCCCCACCGTGCGTGGCCAGACGCCTCCGGAGGGCAACATCACACCCGGGCGCGAGACGGGCGTGCCACCGTCGACCGGGTGCACAGCACCCGCTCCCGCGCCCTGCCGGCCGTGACCTGTCTGCTGGGGGTGCTGGTCCTCGGCGGCTGCGCCGGTGAGGCGCCCGGTGACTACGTGCGCCCCGCGGCCGCGCCCAGCGCCACCGTCGAGGACACCTCCCCGCCCGGTCCGGACAACACCGGTGTGCCCGCCGGCGTCACCCTGCGACCCAGCGGCGACCTCGTCGTCACCGAGGCCGGTGCCGTGGTGGACGGCCTGGACGTCGAGGGCTGCGTGCAGGTGCTGGCCTCCGACGTGACCATCCAGAACACCCGCATCCGGTGCAGCGACCCGGAGACCGCCAACGTGGTCCAGGTCGGCGACGGCGTCACCGGCCTGCTGGTGCAGGACACCGAGATCGACGGCCTCGGCCAGGCGGACATCGGGGTCGGCTGGAACGACTACACGCTGCGCCGGGTGGAGGTCCACGGCACCAACGACGGCGTCCGCCTCGGCGACGACGTCCTCGTCGAGCGCTCCTGGATCCACGACATGGTCCGCCAGGGCGAGCTGCACCCCGACTGCGTGCAGGCCACCCAGGGCAGCGACATCACCGTCCGCGGGAACACCCTGGACGTCCACGCCCGCGACGCGGGCGACCTCAACAACGCCGCGGTCATGCTGGGCAGCGAGACCGGTTCCCGGGTGCTCGAGCGGGTGCTGGTGGAGGGCAACTGGCTCAACGGCGGCAACTACACGGTGAACGTCCGCCAGGACGCCACCCTGGACGGCGTCGTCTTCCGGGACAACGTGTACGGGCCCGACAGCCGCTACGGCCCGGCACAGGCCCCGGCCGGCGTCCGCTTCGAGGGCGAGACGATGGCCGACCCCCAGCAGACCTGGTCGCTGAACGAGGTGGGCTGACCTCACGGGGCCACCGGCCTCAGGTCGAGGTCGGCGTCGACGTCGGCGGGCACCGGGGCCCAGCCCCCGCGCCACTCCGCCCGCCGGGTCCACGCCGCCCGCCACACCCGGTCGGCGACCGGCCGGCGTCCCTCGAGTGCGGCCCGCAGCGCCACCCCGGTGTGCAGCAGCGTCGTGGAGACCGCCCGGCGCCACGCCGCGGGGTGCCGGCGGTACAGCGTCGCCTTGCCGCGCAGCACCATCACCGTCTTCCCCGCCGAGGACGACGACGCGCCGCCGGCGTGGGTGGCCACGACCACCGGGGTGAAGGACCGCTCGAACCCCAGCTCACCGGCGCGGGTGCTCAGGTCGACGTCCTCGCCGTACATGAAGTACCGGGGGTCGAACCCGCCGAGGGCGTCGAACAGCGACGCCCGGACGAGCAGCACGCACCCGGACACCACCCCGACCGGGCGCTCGGTGTCCCGGGCCCAGCCGTGCAGGTCGAACGTGTTCGCCCACGGCGACCGGGGGAAGGCGGTGGACAGCCCCGTGCCGAAGCAGAACTCGCTCCACAGCGTGGGGCGGCCCAGTGCCGAGTAGGGGTCCAGCGAGCCGTCCGGGCGCTCCAGCCGGCCGGTCACGATCCCCCGGCGTGGGTCGGCGTCCAGGTGCGCCACCAGGGCCTCGACCGCGCCGGGGCGCAGCAGCGCGTCGGGGTTCACCAGCAGCAGCAGGTCACCGGTGAGGTGCGCGCGCGCCCGGTTGGCCGCCCGGCCGAACCCGGTGTTGACCTCCGAGCGCAGCGCGGTCACCCGGTCCCGGTGCCGCCGGAGCACCGGCTCCAGCGGCGGCTGGGAGCCGTTGTCCACCACGACCACCTGGACGGCGGGCGGTAAGACCTCGGTCAGCGTCTGCAGGCAGCGGTCCAGCCACTGCGGGGACCCGTAGCCGACCACCAGCACGCCGACCCTGCCCACGTCGGTGCCCGCGTCGGTGCTCACGCGGCCACCCGGGACGACTCGTCCCGGTTCCACACGGCGGTGCGACCCCGCCGGACCTTGACCCACGCGGCCACCCGGACCAGCACCGAGACGCCGAGGAAGACGACCACCGACCCCGGGGGGACGCCGGGGGTGGCCAGCAGCCCCCGCACCCCGCGCGGGCCCTCGTCGTCGACGAGGGCGGTGGCGGTGGCGGCGCCGCCGGGCACCGGGGGCCCGGACTCCAGCTGCACGTTGCCCGCCCGCACCCGGACCAGCCGGCGGAGCAGGTCGGGCAGCCCGCGCGGCGGGTACGTGGTGAACCCGGCGTCCACGGCCGTCCGCTCCTCCCGGCGGAAGGCCCGCCGGGCCCAGAGGTCGTCGGCCACCACGTCGGGGAACGGGGCGAGCCGGGGGTGACCGGCCGCGGAGACGGCGAAGACCCCGGAGCCGACGTAGGCGTCCTGCAGCACCGGCAGCGCCGACCAGACCCGGGTGTGGGCGCGCACCCACGCCGAGCAGCCGGTGAGGTCGGGCTCCGGCCGGGCCCCGGCGACCAGCGCCGGTCCCGCGGAGAGCGCGGCCACCAGGGCACGCGCGGCCCCCGTGCCGAGTTCGACGTCGGCGTCCAGGTACACCCGGGGGAAGGCGCCGGCCGCGGCGTCACCGGCGTTGAGCGCGGCGGTCTTCCCGGCCGCCCCGAGCTCCAGCACACGGACGTCGGGACCGTGCCGGCGGGCCCGGTCGGCGGTGTCGTCGGAGCAGCCGTTGGCGACCACGACGACGTCGAACTCCCCGGGTGCGGCGCCGGCGAGCAGGGCGGTCAGGCAGCGGTCGATCACCCGGCCCTCGTCGTGGGCGGGGATCACGACGGAGGCGCGTGCGGCAGTGCTCACGGGGTGCTCCTCTCGGGGTCGGTGTGACGCAGGACCCACCGGAACTCACCCGACCGGGCGGTTACAGGAAGTCGTCGCTCCATCACGCTCTGGGCATGAGCAACGTGGACGGTCGCGCCCCCCGCCGCCTGGTGCGCTGGGCGGGGAGCGCGGTGGCGGTGGCGGTGGCCGCGGTGTCGCTGCTGGGCGTCCTGCCCGTGGAGCAGGCCGACGCCTCGTCGATGTGGGTGGCCTACGAGGGCAGGTCGGTGAGCCTGGCGCCGGTCCCGGCCGCCCCGGTGGAGCTGACGGCCGTCTCGTCCTCGCCGCTCACCGCCGTGACCTTCTCCCTCGGTGGCGCCGTCGTCGCCAGCACCACGACGATCGTGGCCACCGACGGCTCCTACCGGGCCACCGCCGTCGTCGACCTGACCGGCCGGTCGGGCCTGACGTCGGTGCGGACCCGCTTCACCAACGGCCGGGTCAGCTCCAGCGTGGACAAGACGCTGCGCGCCGTCCCGCCGGCCGCGACCCCCGTCCCGGACCCGCCCGCGACCGGGCCGGTCACCGGACCCGTGGTGACCCCGCCCGCGACCGGCACCCTCGCCGGCCCCGACACCACCGGCGTGCCCGCCGGTGTGGTGCTGCGGCCGCAGACCGGCGACCTCACCGTCGTCACCAGCGGCACGGTCATCGACGGGCTGGACCTCACCGGGTGCATCACGATCCGGGCGAACGACGTCACCATCCGCAACAGCCGGATCACCTGCAGCGGCTCGGCCACCACGATGGTCGTGGCCACCAACGGCACCTACCGCAACCTCGTCGTCGAGGACAGCGAGCTCGACGGCCAGGGCATCGTGGACATCGGCATCGGCTGGCAGAACTACACGGTGCGCCGCACCGAGATCCGCGGCACCAACGACGGCGCCCGCGTCGGCAGCAACACGACCGTCGACTCGTCTTGGATCCACGGCATGGTCCGCAAGGGCGCTCTGCACCCCGACGCGGTGCAGAGCACCGGTGGCGTCGGCATCCGGATCACCGGCAACACCCTGGACCCGCGCAACCGGGACACCGGCGACCAGGGCAACGCCTCGGTGATGCTGGGCAGCGAGCTGCGGCCCAACGTGCTCCGGGACGTCGTGGTGTCGGGCAACCGGATGAGCGGCGGCAACTACACGGTCAACGTCCGCGGGGACGCCGTGGTCGAGGGTGTGACGCTGTCGGGCAACGTGTTCACCGCCGACGCCAAGTACGGGCCGCTGCTGGCCCCGGCGTCCGTCGTCGTCGACCCGGACAACGTCATGGACGCCACCGGCGCACCGGCACCGGTGGTCCGCACGGCCTGATCGGCCGGGCGCGGGCACGCCCCGCACCTCAGGCACCCAGCAGCTCGACATGGCGACGGGCCCTCCGCGCCCAGGTGTGGCCGGCGGCGAAGTCCCGGCAGCGCCGCGAGGTCGCGGGGTCGGCCGCCTCGGTCAGCGCCCTCGCCAGGGCGTCGGCAACGTCCCCGGCTCCGTCCACGACGTGCACGTGCGGGGCGTCCAGCCAGCGCACCGCAGGCAGCTCCGAGGCCACCACGGGGGTCCCGGCGGCCAGGTACTCCAGCAGCTTGAGCGGGAAGCAGGCCCGGTTGAAGTCGCTGCGGGTGTAGGGCACCAGCCCCACGTCGCAGGCCGCGACCAGCGAGGCCACGACCTCCGCTGACCGCTCCCCCAGCGGCACCAGCGAGCCGGCGTCCACCAGGGCCGCCCACCGCTCCTGCTGGCTGAACGTCGTCTGCTGACGGCCCACCGCCACCACCGTGACACCGGCGGCGCAGGTGGCCTCCAGCATCGCGAAGTCGATGCGGTCGCTGACCATCCCGATGAAGACCGCGCGCGGGCCGGGCACGTCGGCCAGCAGGGTGCTGACGTCGACGGTCGCGGCCGTGGGGTCGCACCCCGGCGGCACGACGTGCACGGCGGACCGTGCCCCCATGCCGTCGGCGGCCTCGGCCAGCACCGGGGAGACGACGGCGACCTGGTCGACCCGGGCCAGCAGCTGCCGCCGGTGCCGCTCGATCCGGTCCGCGGCACCGCGGATCAGCGCCGCCCCCGCGACGTAGTCGTCCTTGAGCAGCAGCTCGGTCGGCCACCGGGCCAGCAACCGGAGGGTCGTCGGGTGTGCGGAGGTGACCAGCAGCCCCGGGGTGCCCGGCGTGCGTCGACCCTCGACGCGGACCAGCAGCCCGATCCACAGCGCGGTCAGCAGGGACAGGCCCCGACGCCGCCCCAGGGGCAGCATCCGCGGTGCCAGCACCGTGAGGCCGTCGACCTGCCGGCGGCGCGGCGCCGGCCGGCCGGGCTTCCCCAGCCCGAAGACCGGGACCGGCGGGTCGACGTAGACCACCAGCCGGTCGGCGGCCAGTGCCCGGGCCAGTCGCTGGTCGTAGAGCTGGTGACCGGCGTAGGGCGTCGAGGACAGCAGCACGACCGTGCGCGGGCCGCTCACGCGGCCACCGCCGGGGAGGTGGCGCCGAGCAGGTCGAGCAGCGGGCGGTGCCGGGCCCGCCAGGACGACGCCGCCACCGCCGCCAGCCGGTCGGCCTCGGGCTGACGGCCCAGCGCCAGGGCCGCACGGGCCCCCGCCACGTGGTCCCCGCCGGGTCCGACCCACACGACCCGGTCGCTGTCCACGGCGGAGCCGGGCAGGGCGGTGGCGACCACGGGCGTGCCCGAGGCCAGGTACTCGTACAGCTTCAGCGGGGACATCGCCTCGGTCAGCGGGGTGCGGTGGTGGGCCAGCACGCAGACGTCGGCGCCCTGGGTGAGGGCGACGACCTCGGCGCGCGGGAGGGACCCGAGCAGCTCGACCCCGGGGACGGCGGCCAGCTCGGCCCGGACGCCCGGGTCGACGAGCGGTCCGGCCACCCGCACGTCGAACCCGCCCTCGGCCAGCCCGCGGAACGCCGCGAGGTCCAGCCGACCGTCGACCGTGCCCGCGTAGACCGCGACCGGCCGCTCCCGCGGCGTGCGCGCCGGCGGCGCCACCGACCACAGCCCCGCGTCCACCCCGTTGGGGACGACGTGACCCGGTCCGGTGGGCCCGATCCGGTCCAGCAGCACCTGGGACACCGCGATCACGGTCATCCCGCTGCGGGCGATCCGCTCGTAGGCGGCCAGCGTCAGGGCCCGGTGCGGGGCGTGCGAGGGGATGGCCGACTCGTCGTCCTGGGCGTAGAAGACCCGCTCCCCCGCCCAGGCGTGCGTGGCGAAGGCCGCGTGCCACAGGTTGAAGGTGACCAGCGCGGGCCGGCGCAGCCCGTGCAGCCGGGCGGCCGCCGCGGTCTGCAGGTCGTAGCCGGTGTACCGGCGGCGCAGCGCCGCCTCGGTGAGCGGCGGCGGGGTGCGCAGCGTGAGCGGCCGGACGCCGCGCAGCCCGGGCCGGCGGGGTGCCGGCCGGTCCCCGGCCAGCCGCCGGCGGACCTGGGAGGCCACTCCCCGGGGGTGGTCGGCGACCAGGACGGTGCCGATGCCCGGGTCGCCGAGCAGGGTGGTCAGGGTCTGGTCGGCGGTGGAGTAGAAGCCCCGCCGCACGGCGTCGGTCCAGGTGTCGGAGACCAGCGCGACGACCACGTCGGTGCTCATCGGCCGACCGCCGGCCGGCGGGTGAACACCTCGGCGTACCGGTCGGCCACCTGACCCCAGTCCCGGCCGGCCAGGTCCGGCGCCGCCGCGGGGTCCCGGCGGGCAGCCGTGGCGAGGGCACCGGTGAGGTCCTCGGCGGTCAGCGGATGGGTGAAGCCGAGCACCCAGTCGGCGCCGACCTCGGCGCGCAGGGCCGCCGTCACCGGGTTCTCCGGCACCAGCACCGGCCGCCCCAGGGACAGCGCGGCGAACACCACGCCGGAGTTGTGGATCTCCCGGTACGGCAGCACCACCACGGCGCTGGCCCGGACGAGCCCGGCGAGCTCGGCGTCGGGCGTGAAGCCCAGCCGGCCGGTGACCCGGGAGTCGCCCGCGGCCGCGTCCTGGACCAGCGCCCGCATCTCCCCCGACGCCGGCTCGCCGGCCACGACCAGCCGGAGCGCCGGGTCCGTCGTCCCGGCGAAGGCCCCGAGCAGCGCGTCCACGCCCTTGTAGGGGCGCAGGTACCCGAAGAACAGCAGCGTCGACCCGTCGCCGGCCGGCGCGGCGTCACCGAGCTCGGCCCGGTAGTGCCCGTGCGGGATCGTCACCGCCGCGGCCCCGGGCCGCAGGGGGGTCTCCTCGTTGAGCCGCACGTGCCACGTCACGAGCCGGTCCAGGCCGGCCAGCAGGAGCCGCTCGACCGGCCGCTCGCCCTCGTGGGGGGTGACGTTGTGCACCGTGCGGACCACGACGGGACGCAGCACCAGGACCCGGAGCAGCAGCAGGCCGAAGAGCACCGTGCGCAGTGCCCGACGGGGGCGGGACCGGTGCCGGAGCAGGTTCTCCGGCCAGTGCACGTGCAGCACGTCCCAGCGGCCCAGCAGCGCCGTCCGGTAGCTGAAGGACAGCATCTGCAGCCGGGCCGGGTCGGCGTGGCCGGCGACGTGGTCGGCGTAGCTGGGCTGGGCACCGCCCAGCAGCACCGACTGGAGGACCCGGGTGGGCCGGTCGCGCTCAGGCACGGGAGACCTCCGGTGCGACGGGGACGAGGGGCAGCCCGGTGGGCGTGGTCCCGTCGGGGGCGGTCAGCCCGAGGGCGTCGAGCAGCCGCGCGGCGACGGCCGTCCAGGTGAACAGGGGGGCACGGGCGAGCGCGCGGGCACCGAGCCGCGCGGCGACCAGCGGGTCGGCCAGGTGCCGCAGCGCGGCCAGCACGGCGGCGTCGTCGGTGGGGTCGACGACCAGGCCGGCGTCGCCGATCAGGTCGGCCGAGCCGCCCACGGAGCCGCCGACGGCGGGCAGCCCGGCGGCGGCGGCCTCGGTGAACACGATGCCGGCCGGCTCGAAGAGCGAGGGCATGACGAAGCACGTCGCGGTCGCGTACAGCGCGGCCAGTCGGGCCCGGTCGGTGGCGTCGTCGCGGCGGAGCACGCCGTGCGTCCAGACGCCGGGCAGGTCGATGCGCGGGTGCCCGCCGACGAGGTCCAGCGTGGCGTCGGGGTGCTCGGCCCGCAGCGCCCGGAACGCCCGGACGACGCGGTCGCCGTTCTTGCGCTCCCAGTCCAGGCCGACGAACAGCAGGCGGGGCACCGACCAGTCGCGGGTTCCCGCGGGCGCGGCCGCACGGGTGCCCGTGCCCACGACGGCCAGCCGGTCGGCCGGCACGCCGGACTCCCGGGCGATGGCCGCGGCGGCCCAGGACGACTCGGTGCAGCAGGCCCGGGCGGCCCGGTAGACGGTGCGCTGGATCGCGGCCCGGCGGGCCACGGTGGCCGCACCGACCCCGGCCCAGTGGCCGTAGCCGTGGGCGTGGGCCTGGAGCACGGTCATGTCGTCGTAGACCGCGACCGGGGCGGCGGTCCGCAGCGGGAAGCCGGCGCCGATCTGCACCCAGGCGTCGACCCGGTGGGCTGCGGCGGCGCGCCCCGCGGCGCGCCCCCGCAGCCGCGCCACCGGGGCGGAGTACAGCCCCCGCGACCCGCGGCCGCGCAGCCCCCCGGGCCCGACGTCACCGGTGAGCACCGCGAGACCGCGCTCGACCGCGGCGGGCGGCGCGGCCCGGACGACGGGGACGGTGACCCCCAGCTCGCGCAGCCCGGTGACCACCCCGTGCGGGGTGCCCGAGCGCTCGGCGGGGTCGGTGGCGTCGCCGGTGGCGACGACGCCGACGGTCAGCCCGCTCACCGCCACAGGTCCCACGGGAAGGCCGCCTCGAGGGCGGGGTCCACCACGGCCGGCGGTTCGCCGCCCGCGGCGACGGCGTCCTCGACGGTGGGCGCCGGCTCGAAGCCGGGCCGCCCGCTGCCGGCGTAGTGGTCGGCGTACTTGAACAGCGGCTCGGCCCCGGGCAGCACCAGCCGGGCCGGGACGCCGTAGCTCTCGGCCACCACGATGCCGTGCAGCGACGAGCCGACGACGAGCTCGCTGCCGGCGATCTGCTGCAGGACGCGGCGGACCGGGGAGCGCGGGTCCAGGAAGCCGGGGTGGCCGCGGTGGGCGGCGACGTCGTGCAGGTTGGGGACGACCGTCACCCCGGAGCGCGGGGTGTCCTCTGCGCGCGGCCACAGCCGGCCCACCAGCAGGCCGGGGTCGCCGTAGACCTCCGGTGCGTCGATGCCGTACTCGGCCAGCACCGCGCGGGTGCGCGGGCCGCGGACGGCGCGGACGTCCAGCCGGGTGGCGCCCACCGGGGCGGCGAGGGTCTTGCCGTTGACCCCGGAGCCCCAGACGACGTCACCGTCGCGGGCGAAGTGCAGCACCGAGCCGATCGACAGCAGTCGGGCGTCGGCCACGGGGGTGCTGCGTCCGGAGCGGCGCAGCAGCTCGCGCACGACCATCGGGCCGAGCAGGTCGCCGAAGTTGCCGACCGGGCGGGTGACCCGGGCGGGCAGCAGGCGGGAGACCCGCCGGCGGGGGTTCCAGTGCACGAGTTCGACCTCGGGTGCGGTCACGGCGGCGCTCACCGGGCGTCCGCCGCGCCGGCCATGACCAGCCGCATCTCCTCGGCCGCGTGCCGCAGCGCGGTGGTCCGCTGGGCCACGGCCCGGCACAGCGGGGCACGGTCGGCGGGGGCGGCGGCGAGACCGGTGGTCACGAAGTCCACCAGGGTCTCGACGTCGAGCTCGTCGGTGCGCAGCACCTGCTCGCCCCGGCCGACCGAGAGCTGGAAGTCCCGGCACTTGGGCCGGTACTCCAGGGCCAGCGTCGGGATGCCCAGCCGGGCGGCGAGGACGAGGGCGTGCAGCTTCTCCCCCACCACCAGCGCGCACCGGCCCAGCGCCGCGTCGAGCTCGGCCAGCCCCACGGCGTTGGGTCCCGAGACGGCGACGCCGGCCGCCCGGCACTCGGCGGCGACCTCGTGCAGGTGGGTGCGGTCCTGGGTGGTGGTGGCCAGCAGCTGCACCTCGTGCCCGGCGGCGACCAGCCGGCCCACGGCGGCGGCGACGGTGGCGCGGAAGGCGCCGTGGTCCCCGCCCCACAGGTCGTCGGTGACCCCGAAGTTGACGCCGATCGCGGTGCCGGTGCCGGCGTCGCAGCCCGGGGACTGCGCCGGCAGAGCCAGCGCCGGATCGCCGACGACGACGGCCTCGAGCCCCATCTCGGCGACGGTGGCGGCACTCAGCGGTCCCCGGACGCGGATCCGGTCGAAGCCGGTCAGCAGGGGGCGCCAGGCGCCCACCTCCTCGGCCACGTCGGCCCGCCGGCCCTGCCGGAAGGCGAGGTCCTCGACCCCGACCCCCAGGACCACGCGGGGCGCGGCCGGGGCGGCCCGCACCACCCGTTCCAGCGTCTCCCGGAAGTGCCCGTTGAGCACCAGGGTGCCGCCGCCGAGGCAGACGACCGGGACGCGGCGCAGCGCTCCGTCGGAGAGCCGGCCCAGGCCGCCGGAGTTCGGGACCTGGACGACCTCCCAGCCCGGGAGGAGCAGTCGGTGGGCGGCGATCATGGCGTCGTCCCCGAGGTTGCCGTTGCCGGACCAACCGACGTAGGCGACGCGGTGGCGGGTGTCGGCCGGGGGCGGGGGGAACGAGCGCCAGACTCGGCCGGTGGTGCGCGCTCGGGAGAGCAGCGCACGGGCGGACGCAGGCATGGTGGGGCCCTTCGGGGTGGGTGGCACGGCGGCGGGCGCGGCGGGCGTCTCACGCGTCGGGGGACGCGGGGCCGGCGGGGCAGGGCCGGTGCGGTCCGGGCAGCCGTCGTGGGCGCTCCGGACGCGCGGTGGTGCGGTGGTGCGGTGGTGCGGGTCCTGCGGCGTGGCAGGGGTGGTGCGGGCCGGTCAGGCCAGGGCGAACGGCGCCGCGTCCTCGCGGCGGCGCACCCGGGTGGCCGCGGCGGCCCGGAGCAGGTCCGTGGTGACGCCGCCGACCTCGGCGGTGGCGGCGAGCCCGCGCTCACCGAGCATGGCCGCGATCTGCAGCTGGTGGTCGTCGACGTGCTCGGCGAACTCGGGCCGGCGGGGCACCAGGACCGGGAAGCGGCCGGCCTGCAGGGCGGCCAGTGCACTGCCGGTCCCGGCGTGGGCGACGACGACGTCGGCCTCGGCCATGGCGGCGAAGAGCTCCGCGGCGGGCACCCGCGGGCGGGCGGCGACCGGGAGCCCGGTGACGTCGGTCGAGCCGGTCTGCCAGAGCACCTCGGCGTCGGCGGGCAGCACGGCGAGCAGCCGCTCGACCAGCCGGCGGAAGCCGAAGGACTCCGAGGTGCCCAGGGAGACGACGATCTTGCGCAGCTGCACCCGGTCGTTGGAGCGCTCCAGACCGACGCCCTCGTAGCCGTCGAAGACCGAGCCGCCGTAGGACCAGTGCCGGTCGGCCCAGGACTGGTGCTGGGTGAACATCCGGATCCCGGGCACCCGCCGCAGGAGCTTGCCGGACAGCGAGGGGCCGTGCACGCGCGTCGCGCTCTCCAGGTAGTAGCAGGGGATCCCGTGCGCCCGGGCGACGGGGAGCACCGACAGCGCCAGGCTGGCGCCGGTGCTGACGACGGAGGAGATCTCCTCCTCGCGGAACGCCTCGCGCGAGGACCAGGCGTTGTGCAGCACCGCACCCCAGTCGCGGGTCGGTGCGGGGGCCATCCAGTGCACCCGCTCGTCGCGGAGCAGCGACCGGGTCTGGGCGGTCGGGACGGTCATCCAGAGGCGGTCCCGGGAGACCGGGAGGCGCGGGGCGAGGGTCACCAGCTGCATGAGGTGCCCCCCGTCGTTGGCGACCAGCAGAGCGGTCATGGTCTCGTCCTCTCGGCTGCGGCGTCGTGCTGCGCCGGCCGGGGACGTTCGACGGTGAGCGGGTCGGACGGGCGCGGGACGAGTACACCCCGAGGGGTACCCCTGCTGTCCAGCCGTCACCCAGATGTGACGAGCAGTCACACTCCGTAGACAATGATGTAGTACTCAACCGTCCAGGAACCACCCCCTGTCCCACCAGGGGCGTCATCGGACCGACACCAACGAGACACCGGACCGGAGGTCACGCTGTGTGCCTCATCTCACAGTCGGTGACAAGATCGACACAGCACGTGACGAGTGCTGTGCGGGTCAGACGGTGGCCAGACGCGTCCGGAGCGCGGCCGAGAACCGCTGCGCCGGGCCCAGCGCCGGGACGCTCGGGCGGCCCACCGGCAGGACACCGAACAGGCGGGTCCGGCTGACCACGTGGCCCCGGACACCCAGCGTGACCCGGCGACGGTCACCCCCGAGCTCGTGCCAGCTGACCACCACGGTCATCTGGGTGGCCAGCGACTCCGGGTCGACCACGGCGTAGGACACCGAACCGGCGTTGGCCAAGTTCTCCCGGACCGCTCCGTCCCACGGGCCCCCGGCCAGTGCAGCCACCCCCGCCGCACGGATGTCCCGCGGGCTCAGGGTCGTCTCCAGGGCCCACTCGAGGTCGTCCACACCCCCGGCCACCTCGGCCCCCCCGTCGCTCATCGCCACCTCGGGCCGGACGTCGGGCGAGGACCCGTGGACGATGACACACCCTGCCAACGAGCCGGACCCCGCGCGGTTCCGGTCCGGACGCGACGGACCCGACCACGGTCCGTCGTCGCCCACCGCGGTCGGCGCGTCGACGGACCGTCCTGCGGTGAGGGCGGTCCACAGGTCCTGCAGGCGGCTCATGGTCCAGCCATCGACGTCGGAGCTGCCCCGCTCCAGCCGCGGGGCGGACGCCTCACCCAGGAGGGGGAGCGGACCCCAGCGCCAACCGCAGCCGGGCGACGGCGATCGGACCCACGCCGTGCATCGCGAGCAGCTCGGCGTCGGACAGCCCGGCCACCGCCTCCAGCGTGGCCAGCCCGGCCGCCCGCAGCGCCCGGGTGGCCGGGGCGCCGATGCTGGGCAGCGGGGTGCCCGCAGGCCGCGCCGCGCGCCGCCGGGCCCGGCCCCCGGCAGCCCGCCGGGCGGCGTCGACGACGGCCTCCCCCCGGGCGGACAGCCGGTAGCCGATGTCCAGGGACTCGGTGAGCCCCAGCTCCTTGAGCTTGCGGACGTCACGCTTGAAATCCGCCGTCGGCCGACCCGCCTCGGCCGCCAGTTCGGGGGCCCGCCGCTCGGGGTGGGCGTCGACGAGCTGCAGGGCCTGCGCCGTCCACGGGCCGGTCGCCGACGCCCGGTCCAGCCGGTCGAGCCGGGCCTGCAGCTCGCCCACCTCGGCCGGCGTGGGCGGGGTGCGGCGCAGCACCGCGCGCGGGTCCTCCCCGGCGAACCGCAGGCCCACCCGGAACACCGGCCGGTCGTCGTCTGCCAACCCGTGGCGCAGCGCCTCCAGGGACGCCGCCCCGGCCCGGCGGGCGTCGTCCTCGGTCAGGTCGTCGGGGTCCACCCGGTCCAGGGAGGTGACCTCCACCAGGCCGACCCGGGTCCGCATCCGGGTCCCGACGAGCAACCGCGGCCGGTCCCAGCGGCGGAAGGCCAGGTCGAGGGTGCCGCCGACGATCGCGTCGAGCTCGGTGGGGCGGATGCGCATGCGCGGGAGGTTAGGAGGTCACGTCCTTGGTGGTGAAGTTCGCCCACGCCGCACCCAGCAGGACCACGACGTAGACCGCCTGCAGCCCGATGCCCCGGATGACGTCGCGCCACAGGACCGGGTCCCGGAAGAAGTCCACGAAGCTGAGCCAGTACCGGGTGGGCAGGTAGGGCGCGATGGCCGAGGCGGCGTCCAGGGTGAACAGCAGCGAGGAGCCGATCAGCACCGCCAGCGCGCCCAGGGTGGCCAGCTGCGGGGAGTCGGTGAGCGTGGAGAAGAACAACGCGAACGCGGCGACGCCGAGCATCGAGATCGTCACGTAGCCGATCGCCAGCAGCGTGCGGCCGGCGACCTGCTCGGGGGTGAGCACGGTGCCCGACAGCCCGGTCGAGGTGGCCAGCGGCTGGGCGTCGAACAGCGCCTTCCCCACGACGTAGCCGACCGCGGCGACGATCACGACGGTGACCAGCACGAACGCGATGACGGCGACCAGCTTGGCCACCAGCAGCCGGGTGCGACCGGCCGGGCGGGCCAGCAGGTAGCGCAGCGTGCCGCCCTGCGCCTCCCCGGCGATGGAGTCCCCGGCGACGACGGCGACCGCGATCGGCAGGAACAACGGCAGCACGATCGCCAGCGCGGCGAGCGGGAAGAGCGTGCCGTTGGTGAGCACCGCCGACAGGAACGCCGGCCCCTCCCCCGGCCGCGGGGCGAGGTCGGTGAGCACCAGCAGGACGGCGACGAGCACCGGCAGGGCGTTGAGCAGCGCGATCGTCACCCAGGTCCGGGGACGGCGGAAGAGCTTCCTCAGCTCGACGCCGATCACGCCGGCACCCCCACCCGGTCGGCGCTGGTCGAGGCCGCGGCGAGCACGACCTCCTCCAGCGAGGGGCGCTGCAGCCGCAGCCCGTGGACCGGGACACCGGCCGACACCAGCGCGGCGTTCACCTCGGCCGGGTCGGTGCCCCGGACGACCGCGCTGTCCGCGTCGGTGGACAGCACCCGGTCGCCCAGCACCGCCCGGACCCGCGCGGGGTCCGGCGTCTGGACGACGGTGGCCCCGGTGGGCGCGGTGAGGGTGGTCAGGTCGTCCTGGAGCACCACCCGCCCGCGGTCCAGCACACCGACCCGGGTGGCCAGCTGCTCGATCTCGGCCAGCAGGTGGCTGGAGAGGAAGACGGTGGTGCCGGTGGAGTTCAGGTCCAGCAGCAGGGTGCGGATCTCGTGGATGCCCTGCGGGTCCAGCCCGTTGGTGGGCTCGTCCAGGACCAGCAGGTCCGGGCGCCGCAGCAGCGCCCCGGCCAGCCCCAGCCGCTGCCGCATGCCCAGCGAGTAGGCCTTGACCGGCCGCTTGCCGACCCCGCCGAGCCCGACCTGGTCGAGCACGTCACCGACCCGCTGCCTCCGGCTGCGCCGGGACCCGCCGGGGCCTGCGGCGTCCAGCAGGGCCAGGTTCGCGCGCCCGGACAGGTGCCCGTAGGCCGCCGGGCCCTCGATCAGCGCACCCACCCGGGGCAGCACCTCCCGGGCGGCCTTCGGCATCGGCCGGCCGAGCACCTCGACCTCGCCCTCGGTGGGCAGCACCAGGCCCAGCAGCATCCGCACGGTCGTGGTCTTGCCCGAGCCGTTGGCGCCGAGGAAGCCGTAGACGTCACCGGCCCGCACGTCGAGGTCGATGCCGTCGACGGCGCGCAGCGCGCCGTAGCGCTTGCGGAGCCCCCGCGTGGCGATCACCGTCTCGGTCATCGGACTCCTGTCGTGTCGCTGAGCTGTTGCGCGGCGGTGGCCAGCGCGTCGAGGGTGACCGTGCCGGCGAGCAGGAACGCGCCGGTCTCCCGGCTGCCGATGAGCATCAGGCCCAGCGGCCCGGCCGAGATCCGGACGCCGAGGTCGTCGACGACGGCGCCGGGGGTGGCCTGCAGCTGGGACCGCAGGCTGCGGGCGGCCTGCCCGGGCAACGGGGTGACGGCCAGCACGGTGATCCCGGTGCCGTAGACCCCGGTCGCCCCGGGGACGCCCTCGGCCTCGCGACGGGTCAGTCCGGCCAGCCCGTCGGGCAGGTCCACGTCGGCCAGCCGGCGGCCCAGGTCGAGGTCGGTGAGGTCCTGGTCCTGCCCGAGGGAGGCGTCCGTCGGCGGGGTGAACGACGTCGTCGCGGCGGTGGGCTCGGTGGTGTCCAGGTCCAGGAACCGGGTGTCCAGCGCCGGGATCGTCGTGTCCGCGCTGCGGACGACCACCTGCAGCGGCAGGCCGGTGTCCGCGTCCAGCCACACGTCGACGGCGCTCACCGAGGCGGCCCCGTCGGCCGGGGTGTACCGCAGGCCGACGGCGTCCCGGCCGGCGACCCGGGCGGGGGCGGTGCGGGTGACCTCGGCGTCGGTCGCCTCGGAGAGCAGCCGCCGGCCCAGCGCGCTGGGCAGCAGGTCCGGTGCGGTGGGCAGCGCGAGCGGGGGTTCGTCGCCGCGGGTGGCCCGCTGGTCGGCGTAGTCCCAGGTCCAGGTGCCGTCGGTGTCGCGGTGCGTGCCGGTCTCCCCGGTCGCGGTGACGACGTCGACCCGCCAGTCCTCCGCCCCGCGGTACCAGGCGCGCATGGTCGTCTGGTCGCTGAGCAGGTCCGCGACCGGGGTGAGCGCGTCGTCCAACGGCAGCGTGAGCCCACCGGTGGAGATCGCGTAGCCGGAGAAGGCCACGTCGTCACTGGCCAGGGCACGGGCCCGCAGGTCGGCCGCGGAGACGTCCGTGTCGTCGGCCGGCAGGGCGGCCACGGCGACCGGCAGGGCCACCAGGACGGCGAGGCCGAGCGCGACGACGACCCAGCGCCAACCGAACCGTCGTCCCCCGCTGGCCACGACCCACCGTACGACCGGCCACGGGGGTGCTGCACGGTTCAAGCAGATCGCACAGCGTCCTCACACGTCGCCGGGCGGACGTCGCCGGGCAGGCGTCGCCGGGCGAGGTCCACGGGCCGCCGCTACCGTCCCGGCCATGGCGCCCCCGATCTCCGACGCCGTCGTCGTCGACGTCCTCCGCCGGGTCGACCGGCTCAGCACCCCAGTGGTCGCCAAGCTGGGCCGCCCACCCACGCTGGCCGCCGACGCGCGGGCCGCCTGGTGGGCCGACCGGGCCAGCCGGGTCGCCGCCGCGGTCTCGGCCGCACCCCGGTTCGCCGGCAAGCTGGCCGACCTGCTGCCGCTGCAGAACACCGTGGGCTCGGCCGTGCAGGCCGTCGTCGTCCTCGGGGTGGCCGGTGAGCACGGCGTCACCGACCCGGCCCGCCGGGTGGGCCTGCTGTCGGAGGTGCTGCTGGACCGGCCCCTGTCGCCCGAGGCCGTCCAGCCGCTGCTGGACCGGCAGAAGGGCGCGTACGCCGAGGAGGCGCTGGGCCGCAAGGGCGAACGCGGCGGCGTGAAGGGCACGGCGCGCACCGTCTGGCGGATGGCCCGGCTGCTGTCCCGGGTCGACGACGCCCTCGACGCCCGCCCCCAGGGCAAGCTGCGGCACCGCTTCCTGTCCGCCTTCCCCGTCGTCGGGGTCGTCGGCGGGTACGCCAGCGAGCGGGAGGCCCTGCGGCGAGCCGCCGCGGAGGCCGACGCCGTGCTGTCCGGCCGGGCCCCCGCCCGCCGCTGACTCAGGCGGTGGGCGCGAGCTCGGCCAGGGACTCGTAGACCTCACGCGTCGCCGTCGACCGGTTCATGGTGATGAAGTGGATCCCGGGCACGCCCTCGGCGAGCAGGGTCCGGCACATCTCGGTGGCCACCTCGACACCGAGCGCCCGCTGCGCGCGCTTGGCCTCCGGCGTCTCGCCGTCCACGGCGGCGAAGCGCTCGGCCAGGTCGGCCGGGAACGCCTGCCCGGACAGCTGCACGATCCGGGCGATCTGCTTGGTGCTGGTCACCGGCATGACCCCGGCCAGCACCGGCACGTCGCAGCCGCGGGCGGCGACCCGGTCGCGCAGCCGCAGGTAGTCCTCCACCCGGAAGAACATCTGGGTGATCGCGAAGTCCGCCCCGGCCCGGCACTTGGCCACGAACATGTCCGCGTCGGTCTCGGCGTCCGGCGAGCGGGGGTGGCTCTCGGGGAAGGCGGCGACGCCCACCGAGAAGTCACCGACGTCCTTGATCAGCTCGACCAGCTCCGCGGCGTACCGCAGACCCTGCGGGTGGGCGACCCAGTCGGCCTGCGGGTCCAGCCCCGGCGGGTCCCCGCGCAGCGCCATGATGTTGCGGACGCCGGCCGCGGCCAGCCGGCTGATCACGTTGCGCAGCTCGCCGATCGTGTGGTCCACGGCGGTCAGGTGCGCCAGCGGCAGCATCGTGGTGTCGGTCGCGATCCGCTCGGTCACCCCGATGGTCCCGTCCCGGTTGGAACCCCCGGCGCCGTAGGTCACCGACACGAACGAGGGCCGCAGCCGCTCCAGTTCGCGCAGCGCCGTCCACAGCTGCCCCTCGGCCGCCTCGTTCTTGGGCGGGAAGAACTCGAAGGACCAGGTGGGTCGGCCCTCGGCCAGCAGGTCGCGCACGGTGCCCGTCACGGCTGAGGAGCGTACGGGCGGAACACGTCCGGGGCGGGGACGTCACAGCCGTGAGGTGCGCGACGAGCCCGTCACCTGCATCGACGTCGCAGCGGCCGGGTGGGAGCACATGCCCGCCGGGGGTCGCCCAGCGGCCACGACGGGTGAGCGCGGCCGGGGCTGGGCATACTCGTCGGGTGACTGCAGGGACCCGAGCACGCCGCACGGACACCAGCGCAAACGACGCTGACGGGAGTCCGGCGCTGCTCAGCGCCGACCTGGACCGGCTGCGCACCGCCGTCAGTGACGCCCTCGACGTCTTCCTCACCGAGAAGCGCGCGGTGCTGGCTGGCATGGACGCGAGCCTGGTGCCCGTGATCGAGGAGGTCGCCGCGGTCGCCGAGGGCGGCAAGCGGCTGCGCCCCGCGTTCGCCTACTGGGGCTGGCGGGCGGTGAGCTCCGCGCACGCCGAGGACGACGCCGCGGTGCTGCGCGCGGTCGCCGCCCTGGAGTTCGTGCACGGCTCGGCCCTGGTGCACGACGACGTCATGGACGCCGCCACCACCCGTCGCGGCCGCCCGGCCACCCACATCGGCTTCGCCGACCGGCACCGCTCCGGGGGGCTGACCGGCAGCGCCGAGCTGTTCGGCACCGGGGCCGCGATCCTCGTCGGTGACCTGGCGCTGGTCTGGTCCGACGAGCTGCTGCGCCGCTCGGGCATCTCCGCCGACGCCCTCGCCCGCGCCCGCCCCGTCTGGGACGCCATGCGCACCGAGGTCACCGCCGGGCAGTACCTCGACCTGCTCCGCGCCGCCGGCGGCCTGCCCGGCCCCGAGGGCGCGCTGAAGGTGGCCCGCTACAAGTCCGCCGGCTACACCGTGCAGCGCCCGCTGCACCTGGGCGCCGCCATCGCCGACGCCGGCCCCGAGGTCGTCGAGGCCTACACCGACGTCGCCCTCCCCCTCGGCGAGGCCTTCCAGCTCCGCGACGACGTCCTGGGCGTGTTCGGTGACCCCGACGTCACCGGGAAGTCCGCCGACGAGGACCTCCGCGAGGGCAAGCAGACCCTGCTCGTCGCCCTCACCGAGACCGGGACCGACGACGCCGGCCGCGAGCTCCTGCGCCGGGTCCTGGGCGACCAGGGCGCCGGGGCGGACGAGCTCGACGCCGTCCGGGACCTGATGCGGGCCACCGGTGCGCTGGACGCCGTGGAGGACCGGATCACCCGGCAGACCGCCGCCGCCCGCCAGGCGATCAGCGAGGCCCCGGTGCTCGACGAGGCCCGGGCCGCCCTGGACGCCCTCGCCGTCGCCGCGACGAGCCGCACCACGTGAGGACCGTCCCGGGTCGCACCGACCGCGTCGTCGTCGTCGGGGCCGGCCTGGCCGGGCTCTCGGCCGCGCTGCGGCTGCGCGGTGCCGGCCGCGAGGTCACCGTCGTCGAGCGCGGCCCCCGGCCCGGCGGGCGCGCCGGCCGGGTCGAGCGGCAGGGCTACGCCCTGGACACCGGCCCGTCCGTGCTCACCGCACCGGGCCTGATCCGCGACGCGCTGGCCTGCGTCGGCGACGTGCTGGAGGACCGCCTCGAGCTGCTGCCGCTGGAGACCACCTACCGGGCGCAGTACGCCGACGGCTCCACCCTGGACGTGCACGCCGACCCCGAGGCGTTCGCCGCCGAGGCCGAGCGGGTCTGCGGGCCGGGCTCCGGCGCGGAGGTCGCCGCCTACCTGCAGCACATCCGGGACCTGGACCGGCTGCAGTGGGACGTCTTCATCGACCGCAACCTGGACTCCCCGCTGGACCTGGTCGGGCGTCCGGTGCTCGAGCTGGCCCGCAAGGGCGGCTTCGGCCGGCTCGCCCCGCACGTGGACCGCCGGCTCACCGACGAGCGGCTGCGCCGGCTCTTCAGCTTCCAGGCCCTCTACGCCGGGGTCTCCCCGTTCACCGCGATCGCCGCCTACGCGGTCATCGCCGAACTGGACATCGGCAAGGGCGTGTGGCACCCGGTGGGCGGCATCCACGCCGTCCCCGCGGCGCTGGCCGCGGCCGCGGCCGACGCCGGCGTCGTCTTCCGGTACGACACGGCCGTGGCCTCGCTGGACCTGCGTGGCGGCCGGGCCGTGGGCGTCCGGTTGGCCGACGGCGAGCTGCTGCCCGCCGACGCCGTCGTCGTCACCGTCGACCAGCCCGACACCCTCGTCCCCCGCCGCCGGCGCAGGGTCGCGCCGGTCTACTCCCCCAGCTGCGTGGCGATCCACGTCGGCGTGCGGCAGGAGTTCACCGACCGGGCCCACCACACGATCAGCTTCGGCCAGTCCTGGCGGGAGGTCTTCACCGAGCTGACGAAGACCGGCCGGCCGATGAGCGACCCCAGCCTGCTGATCTCCATGCCCAGCAAGACCGACCGTTCACTGGCCCCCGAGGGCGGGCAGGTCATCAGCATCGTGGCGCCCACCCCGAACCAGGACCGGCACTCCGGCGGCAACCCCGACATCGACTGGGCCGCCCTGGGCCCGCGGTACCGCGACGAGGTGCTGCAGACCATGGAGGCCCGCGGCTGGACCGGGCTCACCGGCTCCATCGAGGTGCAGGAGATGCTCACCCCGCAGGACTGGGCCGACCAGGGCATGGCAGCGGGCACCCCGTTCGCCCTGGCCCACACCTTCGCCCAGACCGGCCCGTTCCGGCCCTCCACCTACCCCCGCGGTGGCCCGGAGAACGTGGTGCTGGCCGGCTCCTCGGTGCAGCCCGGTGTCGGCGTGCCGATGGTGCTGGTCAGCGGCCGGCTGGCCGCCGAGCGGATCACCGGGCGGGTCCCGGCGTGACGTCGCTGGAGACGGAGCAGGCCCAGCTGGACCAGGCGTACCGGGTCTGCCGGGGCATCGCCGCCGAGCACGGCAAGTCCTACTTCCTGGCCACCCGGCTGCTCACCCCCGACCGGCGTCCCGCGATCCACGCGCTCTACGCCGCGGCCCGGGTGGCCGACGACATCGTCGACGTCGGCGCCGACCTGCCCGGGCGCGACCCCGAGGGTGAGCTGCTGGCCTGGTCGAAGGCGGCGCTGGAGGAGGTCGAGGCCGGCTGGTCCGACGACCCGGTGCGGCTCGCACTGGTGCACACCGTGCGCCGCTACGACATCCCGCTCGAGCACTTCATCGACTTCCTGGCCGCGATGACCAGCGACCTCGACGTCACCGGCTACGCCGACCTGGCCGCGCTGGACCGTTACATGTGGGGCTCGGCGTCGGTCATCGGCCTGCAGGTCCTGCCCGTGCTCGGGACGGCGCGCGGCGTGACCCGCGAGGAGGCCGCACCGCACGCGATCGCGCTGGGCGAGGCGTTCCAGCTGACGAACTTCCTGCGCGACGTCGGCGAGGACGTCGACCGCGGCCGGGTGTACCTGCCGCAGGACCTGATGGCCGCCCACGGGGTCACCCGCGAGCAGCTGGAGGCCAAGCGGTTCGACGACCGGTTCCGCCAGCTGATGCGCGAGATGGTCGACGTCGTCCGGCGCCGCTACGACGACGCCGCCCCCGGCACCCCGATGCTCGCCCCGGAGTCACGGGACTGCGTGCGGGCGGCCACCGACCTGTACGGCGGCATCCTCGGGGCGATCGAGCGCGCCGACTTCCGCGTGCTGGACCAGCGGGTGACGGTGTCCAAGCCGCGGCGGCTGGCCGTCTTCGCCCGCCGGCTCACCGCCGCCCAGGTCGCCCGGGCCCGCGTCCGGCGCTGAGCCGGGTGGGGCCCAGCCCCCGGGAGCCCAGCCCCCCGGGACCCGGCCCCCGGGAACGCAGGACCCGGGAGTCAGGACGCGGGACTCAGAACGCGAGGGCCTGCGCCCGCCGGGTGACCTCGGTGTGCCGGTCGTCGCGCAGCGCCTGCACGGGGGTGCCGGGCAGCGAGTCGTCCTCGCGGAACAGCCAGTCGAAGAGCTCCTCCTCGGTGTACCCACCGTCCTGGAGCAGGGTCACCAGGCCGGGCAGGTGTCGCAGGACCTCCCCGTCCAGGATGAAGTCCTGCGGGATCTTGCCGCGCCCGCTGCCGGGGACCGCCAGCAGCTTGCCGTCGTTGATGAGCTGTCGTACCCGGTTGGCCGACACGCCGATCAGCTGCGCGACCTCCTGGGGGGTGTACGTCTCCACGGGGGTGAGCTTAGGTCGGTGCCATGAGCCGCCTGACCCAGCGTCGCCGGGAGGCCGGCGAGGAGCCCCTCCCCGACGACGTCGACCGCGAGCCGCCGTTCCTGGACCTGGTCCGCCTGGAGGCCCAGGCGCGCGCGGTCCTGGAGCCCTCGGTCTACGACTACTACGCCGGCGGGGCCGAGACCGAGACCACGCTGCGGGAGGCCCCGGAGGCCTGGCGGTCCTGGCGGCTGCGCCCCCGGGTGCTGCGCGGCGTCGACGTCGACCTGTCCACCACGCTGCTGGGCAGCCCGGTGGCCACCCCGGTCGGCGTCGCGCCGTGGGCCTACCAGGGCATGGCGCACCCCGAGGGCGAGCTGGCCACCGCCCGGGGCGCCGGCGCCACCGGGTCGCTGATGTGCGTGTCCACCAGCGCCAACCACACCGTGGAGGAGGTCGCCGCGGTCGAGCCGGAGAGCCCGAAGTGGTACCAGCTGTACCGGCTGCACTCCCCCGCGCACACCGCCGAGCTCGCCCGCCGGGCCGGGGAGGCCGGCTACCGGGCGCTCGTCCTGACCGTGGACCTGCCGCTGCTGGGCCGCCGCCGCCGGGACCTGGTGCAGGACTTCGCGCTGCCGGCGGACCTCCGGATGGCCAACCACCCCACCGCCGAGGACCGGCCGGAGCTCTCCGCCAATGCCAGCGCCACCTGGACCTTCGACGACATCGGCCGCTACGCCGAGCTGTCCGGGCTCCCGGTGGTCGTCAAGGGCGTCCTGCGCGGGGACGACGCCGCCCGGTGCGTGCAGGCCGGCGCCTCGGCCGTGTGGGTGTCCACCCACGGGGGCCGGCAGGTCGACCCGGCCGTGGCCAGCGCGCACGCCCTGCCCGAGGTGGTCACCGCCGTGCGCGGTGAGACCGCGCCCGACGGCTCCGACGTCGAGGTCTACGCCGACGGCGGCGTCCGGACCGGCTCCGACGTCCTCACCGCCCTCGCCCTGGGCGCCCGCGCGGTCTTCCTGGGCCGCCCGACCACCTGGGGCCTGGCCACCGGCGGGGCCGCCGGGGTGACCCGCGTGCTGGCCGGGCTCAGCGAGGAGCTGGCGCACACGATGGCGCTGTGCGGCCTCGGCGCCCTCTCCGAGGTGACCCCCGACACGGTGGTGCGCAGCGGGTGAGGCGGGTGGGGGCGGAGCTGGAGACGGGACGTGGCCGTGACCTGCGCCCCCGCGTCGTTCGACCGATCACCCGGCGGGCGCTCGTAGACTCCCCGGCGTGGACACCGCCGTGACCGACCCCGTGGTCGGGCTCGTCCTGGAGGGGCGCTACCGCCTCGAGGAACGGGTCGCGCGCGGCGGCATGTCCACCGTCTACGCCGCCACCGACCTCCGGCTGCACCGGGTGGTGGCCGTCAAGGTCATGGTGGAGCACCTGGCCCGCGACCCCGCGTTCGTCGACCGGTTCACCCGGGAGGCCCGCGCCGCGGCGATGCTCAGCCACCCCAACGTGGTCAGCGTCAGCGACCAGGGCACCGACCAGGGCCTGGTCTTCCTCGTCATGGAGCTGGTCCGCGGCCGCACCCTGCGCGACCTGCTGCAGGCCCGCGGCCGGCTCACCGTCGGCGAGGCCTTCGCCGTGCTGGAGCCGGTGCTCGCCGGGCTGACCGCCGCCCACCGGGCCGGCATCGTGCACCGCGACGTCAAGCCCGAGAACGTGCTGATCTCCACCGACGGCCAGGTGAAGGTCGCCGACTTCGGGCTGGCCCGCGCCGTCGCCGGCACCGGGCACACCAGCCACACCGGCGGCGTGCTCATCGGCACCGTCGCCTACCTGTCCCCCGAGCAGCTGGAGCGCGGCCGCTCGGACGCCCGCAGCGACGTCTACGCCGCCGGCGTGGTGCTCTACGAGCTGCTCACCGGCCACCCGCCCTACGCCGGGGACACCCCGCTGGCGGTGGCCTACCAGCACGTGCACCACGACGTGCCCGCCCCGTCGCTGGAGACCCCGAGCGTGCCGTGGCAGGTCGACGAGCTCGTCGCCCGCACCACTCGCCGCGACCCCGGCGCCCGGCCGCTGGACGCCGGCGCCTTCCTGGCCGAGATCGACGCCCTGCGCCGCGACCTGGGCCTGGGCCGCACCCCCGTCCCCACCGGCCGGACGACGGTCAACCCGGCCACCCTGCGCCCGACCAACCGGCCCACCCAGCCCCGACCGGGCAGCGGCGACCCGCGCACCGAGGTGCTGGAGGCCCAGCGGGGCGGCGGGCGCACCGCGATGGTGCCGCTGCCGCCCACCGGGGCCGTCGGTGGACGCCGTCCCCCGGTGCACCAGACGGCGCCCCGCCCGCCGGCTGCCCGCCCCGGCGTCCCCCAGCACATCCGCCGTCGGCGGGCCCGGTTCGCGATCACCATCGTGCTGCTGCTCGCCGTGACCATCGGGGCGATCGGCTGGTGGCTGGGCTCGGGGCGCTGGACCGACGTCCCCGAGGTGGTCGGGCAGGGCCAGCAGCAGGCGATCGGCTTCCTGCAGGAGGCCGACCTGGACCCGGTGCTGGCCGACGAGCAGTTCAGCGAGGACGTCCCGGCCGGGGTCGTGATCTCCGCCGACCCCGGCGGTGGGCAGTCCGCCGTGCGCGGCAGCGACGTGCAGCTGGTGGTCTCCAAGGGACCCGAGCGCTTCGCCGTCGACGCCGGTCTCCTCGGCCAGCCCGCCGACCAGGTGCAGGCCGCGATCGAGGGCCTGGGCGGGGACCTCGTCGTCGCCACGGCCGACACCCGCAGCGACTCGGTGGCCGCCGGCGGCGTGGTCGCGATCGAGCCGGCGCCCGGCGCCGAGCTCCGTCGCGGGGACACCGTCACGCTCACCGTCGCGGTGGGCCCGGCCACCGCCGACGTGCCCGACCTGGTGGGCATGGACCCCGACGACGCCCGGGCCGCCCTGGAGGACCTGGACTTCGAGGTGGAGACGTCCACCGGGCGCAGCAACGAGGTGTCCGCCGGCCAGGTGATGGCGGTGAGTCCCGGCGGCAACCAGCCCTACGGCGCCACGGTGACCCTGCAGGTGTCCGAGGGCCCGGTGCAGGTCACCGTGCCCAACGTCGTCGGGCAGAGCAAGGACGCCGCCACGGCCGCCCTCCAGGCCGCCGGGCTGACCGTCGACGTCACCCAGTTCTTCGGCGACACCGTGCTGCGCCAGACGCCGGGGGCCGGCAGCGTGGTGGACCCGGGGACGTCGGTGACCATCCTGGTGACGTTCGGGTGAGCGTCCCCCGCCCGTCGTGACCCCGCTCCTCCCCGGCGTGTCCCCCATCGGGGCGCACGTGTCGGTCGCGGGCGGCCTGGCCACCGGTGGCCTGGCCTACACCGATGCCGTCGGCGCGCAGGCCGTGCAGGTCTTCGTGGGCAACCCGCGGGGCTGGAAGCGCTCGGCCGGAGACCCCCGGCAGGACGCCGCGTTCACCGCCGGCTGCCTGGAGCGCGGGGTGCCGACGTTCATCCACACCCCGTTCCTGGTCAACGTCGGGTCGCCCTCTGCGGCCACGGTGGACGCCTCGGTCGCCACCGTCGCCGCCGACCTGGCCCGCGGGGTACAGCTGGGCTGCGCCGGGGTGGTCGTGCACGCGGGCTCCTCGGTCGGTGAGGACCGCTACGAGCAGGCCCTGCGCCAGCTGCACGAGCGACTGCTCCCGGTGCTCGCCGCACTCCCCGAGGGCGCACCCCGGCTGCTGGTGGAGCCGACGGCCGGTGGTGGGCGGGCGCTGGCGGCGACCGTGGAGGACCTGGGCCCCTACTTCGACGCCCTCGAGCACCACCCGCTGCTCGGCGTCTGCCTGGACACCTGCCACGCCTGGGCCGCCGGGCACGACCTCGTCACGCCGGGCGGGGCACACGCGACCCTCGACGCCCTCGAGGCCACCGTCGGACCGGGCCGACTCGGGCTCGTGCACGCCAACGACAGCCTCGACGGCCGCGGCTCGCTGCGCGACCGGCACGCCACCATCGGCGAGGGGTCGATCGGCCTGGAGCCCTTCGCCGAGCTGCTGGCCCACCCCTCGGTGGCCGGCGTCCCCGTCGTGGTGGAGACGCCGATGGCCACCGACACCGGGCCCTGGGACGGCCACGCCCGGGACATCGCCGTGCTGCAGGCCCTGCGCGACCGGGTGCCCGCCCCGCGCGCCTGACCGAGGTCAGCGCCGCAGCAGCTCGCCGACCACCGACGCGGCCCGCTCCACCGCGGCGTCGTCGACGTCCAGGTGGGTCAGCATCCGGATCCTGGTGGGGCTGACCTGGCTGACCAGCACGCCCTCGGCCTCGGCAGCCGCGGCCACCATCGGCGCCGGGACGCCGTCCAGCACGACCATGTTGGTGTGCACGGTCGCCGGGTCCACGCCCAGCCGGTCGGCCAGCGCGCGGGCCCGGGCGTGGTCGTCGGCGAGCCGGTCCAGGTGGTGGTCCAGGGCGTACAGCCCGGCCGCGGCCAGCACCCCGGCCTGCCGCATCCCGCCGCCCAGGCGCTTGCGCCACAGCCGGCCCTCGCCGATCCGCTCGGCGGAGGAGACGAGCACCGACCCGACCGGCGCGCCCAGGCCCTTGGACAGGCAGACCGACGCCGTGTCGGCCAGCCGGCCGTAGGTCTCCAGCGACACCCCGGAGGCGACGTGCGCGTTCCAGATGCGGGCGCCGTCCAGGTGCACGGCGACGTCGGCGTCCCGGGACCAGGTGAAGAGCGCCTCCAGCTCGGCCAGCGGCTGGACGCGGCCGCCACCCCGGTTGTGCGTGTTCTCCACTGCCACCGCGGCGGTCGCGGTCAGGTGCCAGTCGCCCTTCGGGCGGACCTGGGCGATGAGCTGGTGAGCGTCCAGCAGTCCACCGGGGCCGACGACGGTGCGGGTGGACAGCCCGAAGACGGCGGCCGCGGCGCCCATCTCGTAGGTGACGACGTGCGCGTCGGCGTCCCCGAGGACCTCCTGGCCGGGCTGGCAGACCAGCCGCATGCCGATCTGGTTGCCCATCGTCCCGGAGGGCACGAAGAGCGCCGCCTCGTGCCCGAAGAGCGCGGCGACGCGCTCCTCGAGGGCGTTGACGAGCGGGTCCTCGCCGTAGACGTCGTCACCGACCTCGGCGTCGGCCATCGCCGCGCGCATCCCCGGGGTGGGCCGGGTGACGGTGTCGGAGCGCAGGTCGACCAGGGGCGTCGTCATGCCCCAGTTCTACCGGCCCGCCCACCGGGTCCGGCATGCGGACCCGGTGGGCAGGGCGTGCGGTCAGCCGCGCAGCATCTCCGCGACGAGGAAGGCCAGCTCCAGCGACTGACCGGTGTTCAGCCGGGGGTCGCAGGCCGTCTCGTAGCGGCTGTTGAGGTCCTCGTCGCTGATCTCCTGGGCCCCGCCCAGGCACTCGGTGACGTCCTCGCCGGTGAGCTCCACGTGGATGCCGCCGGGCCAGGTCCCCAGGCCCCGGTGCACCTCGAAGAAGCCCAGCACCTCGTCGACGACCCGGTCGAAGTGCCGGGTCTTGTAGCCCGACGTCGACTCGTGGGTGTTGCCGTGCATCGGGTCGCACTGCCACACCACCTGATGGCCGCTGGCGGTGACCTTCTCCACGATCGCCGGCAGGACGTCGCGGATCTTCCCGTTGCCCATCCGGCTGATCAGCGTGAGCTTGCCGGGCAGGCCCTCGGGGTCCAGCCGCTCGACCAGCTCGGTAGCCTGCTCGGGCGTCGTCGTCGGGCCGATCTTGACCCCGACCGGGTTGGCCAGCTTCGAGGCGAACTCGATGTGCGCGCCGTCCATCTGGCGGGTGCGCTCACCCACCCAGACGAAGTGGGCGCTCAGCGCGTACGGCCGGCCCTCGTGCATGCGCAGCAGCGCGCGCTCGTAGTCCAGGATCAGCGCCTCGTGGCTGTTGAACAGCTCCACGCTGCGCAGCGCGGAGTCGTCGATGCCGCAGGCCCGCATGAAGGCCAGCGCCCGGTCGATCTCCCGGGCGATGACCTCGTAGCGCACCCCGGCGGGCGAGTTGGCGACGAAGTCCTGGTTCCAGTTGTGCACCGCGTTGAGGTCGGCGAGCCCACCCCGGGCGTAGGCCCGGATCATGTTCATCGCCGCGGCGGAGTTGGCGTAGGCGCGCACCAACCGGTTGGGGTCGGGGATGCGCTCGGCGAGCACCGGCTCGAGGGCGTTGACCATGTCGCCGCGGTAGGAGGGCAGGCCCAGGGCGTCGGTGTCGGAGCTGCGCGGCTTGGCGTACTGCCCGGCCACCCGGCCCACCTTGACCACCGGCACGCTCGCGCCGTAGGTCAGCACGACGGCCATCTGCAGCAGCGTCCGCGTGGTGGCCTGCAGGTGCGGCTCGGTGTTCAGGTCGAAGGTCTCCGCGCAGTCCCCGCCCTGCAGCAGGAACGCATTGCCCTGCGCGACGTCGGCCAGCTGCGAGCGCAACGCGTCCACCTCGGTGGGCGCCACGATCGGCGGCACGGTGGACAGCGTGGCGAGCACGGCGTCCAGCGCGGCGCGGTCGGGCCAGGTCGGCTGCTGGGCGATGGGCAGCTCACGCCACCGGTCGAGGCCGGGCACCAGCTCTGCGGGTTCGGTCAGACTCACACGTGCAGGGTACGGCGGCCCCCGGACGGGAAGTCCCAGGTGGTCGGCCTGGTTGCCGCCTGAGGAGCCACCCTGGCCCGGCCCCGCGCCAGGTCCAGCCCACCCCCCGAGCAGAGGACGAGCCATGACCCGCCTGATCGCCGTGACCGGTGCCACCGGAGCACTGGGGGGCCGCGTCGCCCGGTTGCTGGCCGACGCCCCCGCCGACCACGACGTCGCGCTGCGGCTCGTCGTCCGGGACGCAGGCCGGGCGCCCGGCCTGCCCGGCGCCGAGGTCGTCGCGAACCCCGGTGGCTACAGCGACGAGGCCGGCCTGACGACGGCGCTGGAAGGCGTGCACACCCTCTTCCTGGTGAGCGCCGCCGAGGCCGAGGACCGCACCGAGCAGCACCTGGCCGCCGTCCGGGCCGCCGTCGCCGCCGGGGTGCAGCGGGTGGTCTACACCTCGTTCCTGGGCTCCGAGCCCGGCGCGACCTTCACCCTCACCGCGACCCACGCGGCCACCGAGGCGGCCCTGGGTGACAGCGGCCTGCGGACGACGGTGCTGCGCAACTCGATGTACGCCGACTTCGTGCCCTTCTTCGCCACCCTCGCCCAGGACGGCACCGCGCAGATCGCCGCCCCGGCCGGGGACGGCGCCGCCTCCTTCGTCTCCCGGGACGACGCCGCCGAGGTCGCCGCCGCGGTGCTGTTGGAGGACCACCCCAGCACCGACGGCCGGGTGCTGGACGTGACCGGCCCGGAGGCGCTGACCCTGGGGCAGGCCGCCGAGGTGCTCACCGGGCTGACCGGCCGGCGCGTGACGTACGTGGACCAGACGGTCGAGCAGGCCTGGGAGACCCGCCGTCCCTCCGGCGCCCCGGACTGGGAGGTCGAGGGCTGGGTGACCAGCTACACCGCGATCGCGGCCGGGGAGATGGCCGTGGTCAGCGATGTCGTCGAGGCGTTCACGGGGCACCCGGCCCTCACCGTCGCCGAGCACCTCCGCCGACACCCGGAGGACTGGGCGCCCCTGGCCTGAGGATCAGCGCAGCGACTGCACCAGCTGCCACACCGCGAGCCCGTGCCGGGCATCGACCAGGGCGTCGTGGGCGTCGGGCGACTTCGCCGGCAGGGGCGGGGACCCGGCGTCCTCCCAGCGCTGCTTGAGCTCGTGGGTGAACCGCGGGACCGAGCGCGGCAGTGCGGGCATCGCGCCCCACAGCTGGCACAGCGCCACGTGGTCGTAGGCGGCGATCCAGGCCCACAGCTGGACCTCCTCGCCGGGGGCGGTGAGGAAGTCCAGCAGCGACTCCCGGATCTGCCGCCGCGTACGCCACGCCCTGTCCGCCGGCGGCGGCAGCTTGTCCAGCACGTTCTTGCGCACCCACGGGATGGCGCGGCCCGGGTCGAACTCGGTGGAGACGGCGTAGAACTCCCGCCCGGTCTCGTCGACGACGCCGATCGACACCAGGTCGATCGTCGTGCCGTCCTCGATGAACTCGGTGTCGTAGAAGTAGCGCCGCACGACCGCGACGGTAGGCGGTGGACGGGAATCCGCGTGCGCACGGGCCCTGGACGAGGCAACCTCTCCCGGTGCCCGCCGACCAGACCCTCGCCCGCGCCCGCGCAGAACTCGCCGCCGGCGACCCGGCCCGAGCCCGGCAGCGGTTGCGCGGGCTGGTCTCGAGCTACCCGCACCGCCTCGACGTCCGCGCCGAACTCGCGGCTGCCCACCGGGCCGAGGGGGACGCCGCCCAGGCCGGCCGCTGGTCCTTCCTCTGCCAGGACCGGGACGACGCCGAGGTCGCCGCGTTCCTCCGTACCACCACCGGACCCGTGCGCCGGATGCGGGCGATGCGGTGGGCGGGTCCGGAGGACGCGGCAGGCCCGTGGGCGCACGACCGACTGGTCGAGCTCCGGACGGCAGCCGAGACCGCGACAGGCGGGCCGGTGACCTGGCGGGCGGACCGGTCACCCGGGCCCTCACGCCTGGCGTCGGCGCTCGGGACCGTCGGCTGCCTCGTCAGCACCATCGCTCTCATCGCGTTGGTGGTCATCGGACTCGTGACGGTCGTCCGGTGGCTCTGGTGACCTGACCAGGGCAGGTCCATCCACACCGGGGCCGGGCTGATCAGGCCCTGCGCGCCCGGCCCCGCTCGACGGAGTTCGCGCCGAACTCCTCGCCGCCCAGGGCGGCGATCTCCTGCTCCAGCTGGGGGACGGCGGTCCTCGCCTGGGCGAGCACGACCCTCTCCCCCACGGCGCCGATGACGGCCTGCCGCCAGGCGGAGAAGAAGCCGACGGAGCGGGGCACGAAGACCCGGCGGCCGCGGGTCTCCAGGTTGCGCAGCAGCGCGTCGGCACAGTCCGAGACCGAGGTGTAGCTGCCCAGCGGGCCGGGGAGCCGGTCCAGGGTGGCCTTGAAGGTGGGCAGTGCGGCCTTGGTGTCGCGCACCATGTCGGTGTCGATCCAGACCGGGTGCGCGCTGGCCACGCTGACCCCGCGGTGGGCGACCTCCAGGCGCAGCACGTCGCCGAAGCGCTCCAGCCCGGCCTTGGCGGCGCAGTAGGCGGACAGCCCCGGCAGCACGGAGAACGCCGCGGCGGAGGAGATCAGCAGCACGTGCCCGCGCCGCTTCGTGATCTCGGGCAGCGCGGCGTGCGCGGTGAGCATCGCGCCGGTCAGGTTCACCTCGATGGTGCGCGCCAGGGCTCGCGCGGACGCCGTCGCCACGGTGTTCATCGGTGCGATGCCGGCGTTGGCGACGACGACGTCGACGCCACCGAAGACGTCCACGGTGCGCTGCACGGCGGCGGCCATGGCGTCGGCGTCGGTGACGTCGGCCTCGACCCACAGGTGCTCGGGGCCCAGCTCCGTGGCGACGGCGGCCAGCAGCTCGGGCTCCAGGCCGACGAGCGACAGCCGGGCACCGCGTGCGGCGGCCTTGCGGGCGAGCTCGGCACCGATGCCCCGGGCGGCGCCGGTGATCAGCACGACCTGGCCGGCCAGGGGTGGGGCGCTGCGCTTGCTGCGGGGCATGGAGGACTCCTCGTCGACGGTGACGCGCTCGCTGTTGAGCACTGCTCAACGACTGTTGTAGCGTGTTGAGCGTTGCTCAGCAAGCCCGTGGGCGACCCAGCCGTCAGCAGAGGAGCCGACCGGTGACCAGCACGCTCGAGAGCCAGCCGCAGCAGCGGGAGGAGACCCGCGAGGTGCGGGTGGCCGTGATCGGGTCCGGCTTCGCCGGCCTGGGCATGGCCATCCGGATGCGCGAGATGGGCATCGAGGACTTCGTGGTGCTCGAGCGCGGGCCCGACGTCGGTGGCACGTGGCGCGACAACACGTACCCGGGGGCGGCCTGCGACGTGCAGTCCAACCTCTACTCGTTCTCCTTCGCGCCCAACCCGGACTGGCCGCGCACCTACTCCGAGCAGCCGGAGATCCTCGCCTACCTCCAGGGCGTCGCAGCCCGCTACGACGTCCTGCGCCACCACGTCTTCGGCGCCGACGTCACCGGCGCGCAGTGGGACGCCGAGGCCCGCCGCTGGCGGGTCCAGACCTCCACCGGCGAGGTCTCCGCCCGGGTGCTGGTGTCCGCGGCCGGTGCGCTCGCCGACCCCTCCTACCCCGACATCCCGGGCATCGAGGACTTCGCCGGCACCGTCATGCACTCCGCCCGCTGGGACGCCGCGCACGACCTCAGCGGTGAGCGGGTCGCCGTCATCGGCACCGGCGCCTCGGCCATCCAGGTGGTGCCGGCCATCCAGCCCGTCGCCGGGTCCGTCACGGTCTACCAGCGCACCCCGCCGTGGGTCATCCCCCGCGGCGACCGGCCCACCACCCCCCTGGAGCGCCGGCTGTACCGCCGGGTGCCCGGCCTGCAGAAGGCCGTCCGCGGCGTGCTCTACGCCTCCCGGGAGTTCCTCGCCGTCGGCATCACCAAGAACCCGCGCTTCCTGGCCCCGGTGCAGAAGCTGGCCCGCACCCACCTGGAGCGCCAGGTCCGCGACCCGCAGGTGCGCGCCACCCTGACCCCGGACTACACGATCGGCTGCAAGCGGATCCTGATCAGCAACGACTGGTACCCGGCGGTCACCGCGCCCAACGCCGAGGTCGTCAACGCCGGCATCGCCGAGGTCCGACCGCACTCCGTGGTCACCCGCGACGGCGTCGAGCGGCCGACCGACACCCTGGTGCTGGCCACCGGCTTCCACGTCACCGACCTGCCGATCGCGCACCGGATCACCGGCAAGGACGGCCGGACGCTGGCCGACGTCTGGACCGACGGGATGGCCACCAACCGCGGCAGCACCGTCGCCGGCTTCCCCAACCTGTTCCTGCTGGTCGGCCCCAACGTCGGGGTCGGGCACACCTCGATGGTCTACATGATCGAGTCCCAGGTCGCCTACGTCGCGAACGCCCTGCAGGCCATGGACGACGAGGGCCTGGTGACCCTGGAGACCACCCAGGCCGCCCAGGACGCCTACCGCGCGCTGATCGCCGAGCGCTCGGCCGGCACGGTGTGGCTCGACGGCGGCTGCGGCTCCTGGTACCTCGACGAGCACGGCCACAACACCACCCTCTGGCCGGACTTCACCTTCCGGTTCCGCAGGCTCACCAGGACCCTGGACCGCGACAACTACGTGGGGACGACGGCATGACCACCTCGGCACAGCGCACGGTCCTGCGGACCACCCACGCCGTCCCCACCGCGGACGGCGCCCAGCTGCACGCCACCGTCCGCGGCTCGGACGACGCCCCGGTCACGGTCGTGCTGGCCCACGGCTGGACGTTGTCCCAGGGCGCCTGGGACGACGTCGCCGACGCCCTGGCCGACGATGTCGCGGCCGGTGCGGTCCGGCTGGTCCGCTACGACCAGCGCGGGCACGGACGCTCCACCTGGGGCCCGGTCGACGAGGTCTCCATCGACCTGCTCGGCGAGGACCTGGCGCGGGTGCTGGGCACGCTGGTGCCGACCGGCCCGGTCGTGCTGGGCGGGCACTCGATGGGCGGCATGACGATCATGGCCCTGGCCGCGGCCCACCCCGAGCTGATCGGCGACCGGGTCCGCGGCGTCGCCCTGGTCGACACCTCTGCCGGGGAGCTGAGCAAGCCCCCGCGCACCGCCGCCGAGCGGCTGCAGCAGCGGCTGCTGCCCACCGTCGGTGCCTGGGCGGTGCGGCACGCCCGCCGGGTGGAGGGCTGGCGCCGGCTGGTCCCGCCGTCCTCACCCCGGCACCTGGCCGTCGTCCGGGGGCTGCTCTACGGCTCGGCCGCCACCGACGAGATGGTCCGCCGCGGCGCGGACATCATGTCGGCGTCGTCGGTGCGGTCCTTCGTGGCCTTCTACCCGGCGCTGGGCGCGCACGACAAGGCCGAGGCGCTGGCCGAGCTGGGCACCGTCCCGGTGGAGGTGCTGGTCGGCGACACCGACCAGCTGACCCCCGTGCGGCACTCGGAGAAGCTGGCCGGGGCGATCCCCACGGCCACGCTGCAGGTCGTCCCCGGCTGCGGGCACATGCTGCCCCAGGAGCGACCCGACCTGGTCACCGAGGCGATCCGGCGCCTGGTCGCCGGCGCGCTGTGACCGCCGCCCGGCGGTCGGCCGCCGACCGCCGGGCGCAGCTGGTCGAGATCGGCCTGGAGCTGCTGCCCACCACCCCGGTGCAGGAGCTGACCATCGACGAGGTGGCCCGGCGGGCCGGCATCAGCCGCAGCCTGCTGTTCCACTACTTCGCGACCAAGAAGGACTACTACACCGCGGTGACGACGGCGGCCGCCGAGCTGCTGCTGGACCACGTGCTCGGCGAGGGCGCCCCGGCACCCGGGGCGCACGCCGGGATGCTCGACCGGTTCGTGCAGTGGGTGGAGACCTACCGGGAGTCCTACGTCGCGTTCGTGCGCGGCGCCGGCGGCGGGGACCCCTGGGTGGCCGACGTCTACACCGGCGCCCGGGAGCGGCTGGTCGACGGCACCCTGCGCACCGTCGGCCTGCCCGAAGACGCCCGGCACCGTCAGCTGGTCCGGGCCTGGTTCGCCTTCACCGAGGACCTCGTCGTCGGCTGGACCGCCGACCCCTCGACGATGACCCGCGAGGAACTGCTCGCCCTGGCCAGCGACGTCCTGGACCGGTTAACCCGCCAGTGAGCTGGGCAGCCGGTCGGCGCTCTCGTGCGGCGGGGGCTGCAGCCTGCCCACGACCTCCACGGCGGTCGCCCCGGTGGAGTCCATCGACTTCTTCACCTTCGCGCCGTACAGGTCGACGTACTCCTGACCCGACAGCGTCATGATCTCGTACATGATCTCGTCGGTGATCGACCGCTCGACGAACCGGTCGCCGCTCATCCCCTCGTAGCGGGAGAAGTCCAACGGCTCACCGATCCGCACGGTGACCCGCTCGAAGGTCCGCCCGAGGAACCGGAACGACGACGTCGGCACCATCGCCACCGGCACCACCGGGCAACCGGTCTCCAGGGTCATCCGGGCGACCCCGGTCTTGCCGCGGAACAGCCGGCCGTCGGGCGACCGCGTGCCCTCGGGGTAGATGCCCAGCAGCTTGCCCTCGCCCAGGATCCGGATGCCCGTGGACAGCGCGGCCTCGGCGGCGTCGGCGCTGGTCCGGTCGATGGGCACCTGGCCGCTGCCGGCGAAGAACACCCGCTGCAGGAAGCCCTTGACCCCGGGGGCGGTGAAGTACTCGGCCTTGGCCAGGAACGTCACCCGGCGCCGCAGCACCAGCGGCATGAAGACCCAGTCGGAGGCGGAGAGGTGGTTGCTCGCCAGCACCGCCGCCCCGCGCCGCGGCACGTTCGCCGCGCCCGAGACCCGCGGACGGAACACCAGACGCACGATCGGCCCGACGGCCACGAACTTGAGGAACCAGTAGAACAACACGCCTCCCTCAGGGACTGTCAGACTAGGTAGCACGAGGCCCACCCCACAATCGGGGGGACGCCGACCCGCGGGGGGCGCGGTCGGCCGGGACGGGCACAGGACAGGGGTGGACGGCGTGAGCGGACGACGGGGCCGGCGCGACAACGGCCTGGACGCCTCGCTGTGGCACCCGCTGCGCGACGTGGACCCGCGGGTCGGTGAGCACCTGCTCGACGTGCTGCGCGAGGAGGGCATCGCCGCCTACCTGGCCCCCTCCACCGACGTCGGCCCCTACACGCGCACCCAGTTCCTGCCCTCCCCGCCCACCGACCGGCTCTTCGTCGACCGGGCCCGCCGGGCCGAGGCCCGCACCGTCGTCGACACCCACGGCGACGACCACCTGCCCACCGAGCCCGAGCCGGCACGCCGCCGTCCCGAGGAGGACAGCGCGGCCACCGACGCCGAGTTCGCCCGCATCGTGGCCGGCTGGGAGGCCGAGTCCGGCCCCGTCCCGCCGGTGACCGACCAGCCCCGCGAGGACCCGCCTCCCCCGCCCGCGGAGCCCGACGTGCTGGACCGGCCCGACGAGCACTTCGAGCCGCCCACCCCACCCCCGCTGCCGGTGCTGGCCCCGGTGTCGCTCTACGCGCTGCTGCTCATCGCCGCCGGCGCGCTGTGCATCATCGCCCCGGGCGCGGTGCGGCTGAGCTCGGACCTGGGCATCGTGCTGGGCGTGCTGGGCGTCGTCGGCGGGGTCGCGCTGCTGGTCTCCCGGATGCGCGACCGCACCGACGACGACGGGGACGGCGCCGTCGTCTGAAGGAGGACCCCCGTGCCCCCACCGCGCGCTCCGCACGCGGCGGGTCCCTGCACGGGGGCCGTGTCGTGCGTCACCATGGGCCGGTGAGCTCCCAGACGACGACGGTCTCCCTGTCCGGCCACCTCATGGACACCGGCATCCTGGCCCGGGTGCTGGACGACGTCCTGGAGTACGGCGGGGACTACCGGATCCAGAGCCTGGACCTGGGCCGTCAGCACGCCGACGAGTCCCGGGCACTGGTCGAGGTCTCCGCGGACACCGCCGAGCTGCTGGAGCGGATCCTCATGCGGGTGCAGGTGCACGGCGCGAACGCCGTCGACCCGGGCACCGCGACGACCGAGCCCGCGCCCCGCGACGGCGTCTTCCCGCCGGCGTTCTACTCGACCACCAACCTGGAGACCCTGGTCCGGCTGGACGCCACCTGGATCCGGGTCCGCCGTCCGGAGATGGACTGCGGTCTGGTCGTGTCCACCGAGGACGGCCGGACCGTCGTGGACACCGTGCCGGTGAGCGACGTGCGGGCCGGGGACGCCGTGGTCTGCGGCGCGGCCGGGGTCCGGGTGGAGCTGCCGCAGCAGGCCGCCCGGGGCACCGAGGAGGACTTCGGGTTCATGTCCTCCACCGCGTCCTCGGAGAAGCCGCAGGCGGTCCTCGTCCGGCAGATCGCGGCCACGATGCGCGAGGTCAAGGCCGCCGGGCAGAAGGTGCTCTGGGTCGGCGGCCCGGCGGTCGTGCACACCGGTGCCGCCCCGGCGATGGTCCGGCTGGTCGAGGCCGGCTTCGTCGACGTGCTGTTCGCCGGCAACGCGCTGGCCACCCACGACATCGAGTCCTCGCTCTACGGGACGTCGCTGGGCGTCGACCTGGCCAAGGGGTCCGGCGTCCCGCACGGCCACGAGCACCACATCCGGGCGATCAACACCATCCGCGCCGAGGGCTCCATCGCCGCGGCCGTGGCGTCCGGGGTGCTCACCGGCGGCGTCATGCACGCGATGGTGACGGCCGGCAAGCCCTTCGTGCTCGTCGGCTCGGTCCGCGACGACGGCCCGCTGCCCGACGTCGTCACCGACGTCATCGACGGTCAGCGGGCGATGCGCGCCCAGCTGCCCGGGGTGGGCTTCACGATCATGGTGGCCACGATGCTGCACTCGATCGCCACCGGGAACCTGCTGCCGGCCTCGATCCCGCTGGTCTGCGTGGACATCAACCCGGCCACGGTCACCAAGCTCGCGGACCGCGGCTCCGCGCAGGCGATGGGCATCGTCACCGACATCGGCCTGTTCCTGGAACAGCTGGCCCGCGAGCTCTGCTGAGTCCAGCCACTCAGGCGACGCCCTCGGCGACGGCGCGGCGGACCAGGTCCGCCGCGCCGACCAGGCCGGCCTGGGCGCCCAGCTCGGCGGCGAGCACCTGCGGGCCGGGACGGAAGCCACGGCCGGGCAGCGCCCGCTCCAGCCGGGCCCGGGCCGGGCCCAGCACCATCTCCCCCAGCACGCTCACCCCACCCCCGATGACGACGACGCCCGGGTCGAGCACCGCGGACAGGTCCGCGATGCCCTGCCCCAGCCAGGTGCCGACCTCGGCCAGCAGCTCCAGGGCCAGCGGGTCACCGGCCGCGGCGGCGGTGGCGACGTGCTCCCCGGTCAGCCGATCGGCCTGCCCCTCGACCCGCTCCAGCAGCGAGGCGGCCGCGGCCGGTGAGCTGTTGGCCACCTCCCGCGCGGTCTGGCCCAGGGCGTTGCCCGAGGCGTACTGCTCCCAGCAGCCGCGGTTGCCGCAGGCGCACAGCCGGCCGTCGGGCACCACGCGCATGTGGCCCCACTCGCCGGCCACGCCGTGCGCGCCGCGCTGCAGCCGGCCGTCGATGACCATGCCGCCGCCGATGCCGGTGCCCAGCGTGATCACCAGCGCCAGGTCGCTCCCCCGGGCCGCGCCGTAGCGGTACTCGGCCCAGGCGGCCGCGTCGGCGTCGTTGCCCACCCACAGCGGGCGCTGCAGCCGGGTTCCGAGGTCCTTGCGCAACGGCTGGTTGCGCCAGGCCAGGTGCGGGCTGAAGAGCACGGTGTCCCCGGTGCGGTCGAACCACCCGGCCGCACCGACCCCGACGCCGACCAGCGGCCCGCCGTGACGGTCGGCGAGCTCCTCGACGACCGCTGCGATGGCGTCCTCGGTCGCGCTGACCGACTTCCCGGGGGTCGCCCGGCGGGCGGTGTCGGTGATGGTGCCGTCGGGCAGCACGACCCCGCCGGCGACCTTGGTGCCGCCGATGTCGATGCCCAGGGCGGGCAGGTCGAGGGCGGCCGTCTGGTCCACGGACGGGCTCATGCCACCTCGATGCGCTGGACGGGGGCGGGCGGCGGGGTCGGGGACACGTGCTCCTCGGGACTCTGGGGTGCTGGCGCGGTGGTCTCGGTCGGGGTGTGCGCCCGCAGCGCGGCGGCCGCGGTGGCGAGCACGTCGGCGAGGGCCTCGGACAGGTCGGGCCGGCGGCCGCGGAGGACGGCGAGCGCGGTGCACACCGGGCAGCTGCGGCACTCCGCGGAGTGGTCACCCGCAGGGCCCTCGGCCGGTGCGGCGGACACGGTGGCGGTCAGGCCACCGATCAGGCCCGCGGCGGCGTCGGCCAGGCCGCGCAGCTGGGCACCCCAGTCGGGGGTCGGACCGGTCACGCGGGACTCCGTTCTGGGTTCAGCAGCCCGGCCGGCCACTGGGCCGGGTCGGGGGTGGCGCGGACGACGAGGGTGGCTGCCGCGGTGCCCGGGTCCTCGAGCGTGCCGGAGGTGACGGTGCAGCGCCGCAGCAGGGGGTCCAGGGTGGACGACCGGCGCCGGCCGCCGACGTCGAGCACCAGGTCGTCGTCCCATCGGGTGAGCTGCACGGTGCCCCGCTCGGCGAAGGGCAGCGGGACCGCGAGGAGCCACTGCTGCCCCTCCCGCACGGGGGCGGGCCGGGGCAGGGCCGTCCCCCCGGTGGTCGGCACCGCCGCCTCCAGGGCGACCAGGTCGGCGGCGTGCTGCGGGGCGACGGCCGTCTCGGGCACGACGCGGACCGGCAGACCGGTGGCCTCCAGTGCCGTGCGCACCTCCTCCTGCTGCGCGGTCCGGGCGGCTGCCCACTCCCCCGGTCCGGCCGGCTGCACCCGGGACAGCGTCACCGAGGCGACCCGGTGCCCGAGCAGCCCGAGGGCCGTCCCGGCGGTGCGCAGCACGGCGTCGGCACCGGGGACCGGCGGCAGCACCAGGTGGACGGCGGGCTCAGCGGGCACCCGGTCCAGCAGCGCCTCCAGGGTCGTGACGGCGGCCAGCGCCGCCTCGGTGGCACCGGGGCGCCCGCGGGAGGCCAGTGCCCTGACCGTGGCCAGCACGCGCAGCCGGGCCGGGGCCAGCTGCCCCAGCCACCAGCGCAGCGCACCCGGCAGGGCCAGCAGCGCCGTCGCCGCGGGCAGCGGGCCGGGGTCCACCACGACCAGGTCGGTCTCCCCCGCCTCGGCCAGCTCACCCAGGGCCAGCAGCAGCGCGACCTCGGTCGTCCCCGGGACCGGCACGACGGAGGTGCCCGGTGGCACGGTCAGCACCGGCACCAGCGCGGCCAGCTCGGTGGCGTGCGCGGACCAGGCGTGCTCCAGCGCGCGCTGGGCGTCGACCACCCGCACCGGGACCCGCCCGACCAGGTCCGCCCTCGGCGGCGCCGTGGTCAGCAGGACGACCCGGTCCCCGCTCGCGACGGCCGCCAGGGCGGTCGCGGCGGCGACCGTCGAGCTGCCGGCTCCACCCGGACCGGTGACGAGGAGGGTGCGCACTGCCGGGTCAGGCCTCGACGCGCTTCTTGAGCTCCTTGAGCGCGGTGTCGAGGATGACCTTCTCGGCCTTGCGCTTGATCATCCCGATCATCGGGATGGAGAGGTCGATGGTGATGGCGTAGGTGACCTCGGTGCGGCCCTCGCGCTCGACGAGGGTGTAGCTGCCGTCCTGCCGCTTCTGCATCTGGCCCTGCACCAGGGTCCAGCTGACCCGGCGGTCGCCCTCCCAGGTGTAGGCGAGCACGTAGTCGTCCTTCACGGCACCGGCGTCGAGCACGAAGTGCACCTGCTCGGCGCGACCACCCGCGCCGGGGGCGACGACGTCGACCTGCTTGGCCGCCGAGACCCACTGCGGGTAGGCCGGGAAGTCGGCGATCACGGCCATGACGTCGGACGCGGGGGCGTCGATGACGATCGACTGGGTGGACTGGTCGGCCATGCGCGGGAGGGTAGTCGCCCGGCGTCGGGGCGGTCCGCCTGAGCCCGGGAGGGGGCCGCACCCGCCGGTGGCCGCCGACCACTAGATTGGGTGGTCAGATCCCGCGTCCCCCGGGTCGGCAGCGACGGAGCCGCCACACCCCGCGCGGGGAGGAGAGGACCGGCGTGCGCGAGCTGAGCGTTCCCCCCACCCACACCGTGGGCCCCGACGAGGCACTGCCCGACATGGTGGCCCACAACGCCGCCGAGCACGGCGCGGAGGTGGGTCTGCGTCGCCAGGAGGGCGAGCGGTGGGTCGACGTCACGCACGCCGAGTTCGCCGAGCAGGTCCGCGCCGTCGCCAAGGGGCTCGTCGCCGGCGGCGTCCAGGCCGGTGACCGGGTCGGGCTGCTGGCCAAGACCCGCTACGAGTGGACCGTCCTCGACTTCGCCATCTGGACCGCCGGCGCCGTCGTCGTCCCGGTGTACGAGACCTCGTCCTCGGACCAGATCGCCTGGATCCTGGCCGACTCCGGCGCCCGGGCGATCGTCGTGGAGTCCGCCGACCACGCCGCCGCCGTCGACTCGGTGCGCGACCAGGCCCCCGACCTGGGCCCGGTCTGGGTCATCGACGAGGACGCCCTGGGCACGCTGTCCGCCGCCGGCGACGAGGTGCCCGACAGCGAGCTCGCCGCCCGCCGCGCCACCCTGACCCCCGACAGCCTGGCCACGCTGATCTACACCAGCGGCACGACCGGGCGCCCCAAGGGCTGCGAGCTGACGCACGCGAACTTCCTGTTCGAGATCGGCAACGGCATGACCCTGCTGGAGAAGTTCCTCAACCGGGACGGCTCCATGCTGCTGTTCATCCCGCTGGCGCACGTGCTGGCCCGGGTCCTGCAGGTCGGTGCGATCAAGACCCGCACCGTCCTGGGGCACACCCCCGACATCAAGGACCTGGTGGGCGACCTCGGCCGGTTCCAGCCCACCTTCGTCCTGGCCGTCCCCCGGGTGTTCGAGAAGGTCTACAACTCCGCCAAGGCCACCGCCGACGAGGGCGGGAAGGGCAAGGTCTTCGACAAGGCCGCCGCCGTGGCCGTCGCCTGGTCCCGGGCGCAGGACACCGGTGGCCCCTCGCTCGGGCTCAAGCTCCAGCACGCGGTGTTCGACAAGCTCGTCTACGGCAAGCTCCGCGCCGCCCTGGGCGGACGCTGCGTGGCCGCCATCTCCGGCGGAGCCCCGCTCGGCGAGCGGCTGGGCCACTTCTTCCGCGGCATCGGCGTCACCGTCTACGAGGGCTACGGCCTGACCGAGACCACCGCCGCCGCCGCGGTCAACCACGACGCCGCCTTCAAGATGGGCACCGTCGGTCGGCCGCTGCCCGGCACCGACGCCGCCATCGCCGAGGACGGCGAGGTGCTGCTGCGCGGCGGGATCGTCATGCGCGGCTACTGGAAGAACGAGAAGGCCACCGCCGAGGCCATCGACGCCGAGGGCTGGTTCCACACCGGGGACATCGGCGAGCTCGACAGCCAGGGCTTCCTGAAGATCACCGGGCGCAAGAAGGAGATCCTGGTGACCGCCGGCGGCAAGAACGTCGCCCCCGCGGTCCTCGAGGACTCCGTCCGCGCCCACGCCCTGGTCAGCCAGTGCATCGTGGTCGGCGACCAGAAGCCGTTCATCGCCGCCCTCATCACCCTGGACGCCGACGCCCTGCCGGCCTGGCTGAAGTCGCACGGCAAGGACGCCTCGCTCACCGCCGCCCAGCTGCGCGACGACCCCGACGTCCTGGCCGAGCTCGACGCCGCGGTGACCCGGGCCAACAAGGCCGTGTCGCACGCCGAGTCCATCCGCAAGTTCCGGGTGCTCGACGTCGACTTCACCGAGGACAACGGGACGCTGACCCCGAGCCTGAAGCTCAAGCGCAACGTGGTGATGAAGGAGTACGCGGGCGAGGTCGAGGCCCTCTACGCGTCCTCGTCCGCCTCGCGCTGACCCGCCAGCAGGCCCTGGAACCCGGCGGCGATCGTCGTCCAGGACCAGCGCTGCTCGACCCACGCCCGGCCGGCCGCGCCCATCGCGCGCGACCGGACCGGGTCGTCGAGCAGGTCGGCGATCGTGGCGGCCACCTGACCGGGTGAGCGGGGGTCGACCACGTGCCCGGAGACGCCGTCCCGCACGGCCTCGGGCGCTCCCCCGGAGGTGCCGGCGACCACCGGTCGGGCGCAGGCGGCGGCCTCCAGGAACACCATGCCCAGGCCCTCGACGTCCAGGCCGGCCCGGCGGGTGCGGCAGGGCATCGCGAAGACGTCCCCGGCCGCGTAGTGGGCGGGCAGCCGGGACGGGTCCACACCACCGGTGAGCACCACGGACCGCTGCAGGCCGGCGTCGGCGGCGACCCGGCGCCGCAGCTCCCCCTCCAGGGGGCCGCTGCCGACCAGCAGCAGCCGGGCCCCGGGGTGCCGGGCGAGCACCTGCGGCCAGCCGGCCAGCAGGACGTCCTGGCCCTTGCGGGGCACCAGCCGGGACACGCAGACCACCACGGGGGCCTCGCCCAGGCCGTGCTCGGCGCGCACCTCGGAGCCGTCGACGGCGGGGTGGAAGCGGTCGACGTCCACCCCGGGCGACAGCTGGGTCATCGCGGTGCGGGACGCCAGCGCGGGCGCCAGCCGGTCGTGGGTGTAGCGGGAGATGTAGGTGACGACGTCGAGCCCGCTCGCGATCCGCTGCATCAGCTGCCGTCCACCGGGGACGGCGACCCAGCCGGTCTCGTGGCCGTGCGTGATGCCGATGCTGTGCGTGACCCCGGCCCGGCGCAGCCCCGGCGCCAGCAACCCCAGCGGCGCCGCGGCACCGAAGACGACGGTCCGCGCCCCGTGGTCGAGGGCCAGCTCCCGGGCGGCACGGGCTGCACCAGGGGTCGGCAGCAGCATCGAGGTGCGAGCGCGGACCACGCGGTAGGGCAGCGTGGCGTCGTGCTCGGCGGCGCCCGGTGACGTGGAGGCCAGCACGGCGAGGTCGGCCGCGGGGACACGGTCCAGCAGGGCCGCCACGAACGTCTGGATCCCGCCCTGCCGGGGCGGGAAGTCGTTGGTGACGACCAGGACCCGGGTCAGCGGTCCCACTCCGCGGCGGCGGCCACCCGCTGGGCGGTGGTGGGGTGCGAGCCGAAGAACCACTGCCAGGCCGCGGGCGGGTCGGGCTGGTTGAGGTTGGCCACGGCCAGCCGGCGCATGACGTCGGCGAAGGCGTCGGGGTCGTCGGTGAGGTCCAGGGCGTGCTGGTCGGCGCGCGCCTCGAGCTGCCGGGACACCCCGTTCTGCACCGGCGTGGACACCAGCGTGCCGACGGCGATGGCGAAGAGCACCAGCGGCACCACCCGGGGGTCGCCGGGGGCGTCGGCCCCGGCGCGGCGCAGCAGCGGGGTGGAGCCCAGCACCCAGCCCAGCAGGGCGACCCCGGCGCCCGCGCCGAGCGCGCCCACCAGGGTGCCGGTCAGCACGTCGTCGGTGGCCACGTGGCCGAGCTCGTGGGCGGCGATCGACTCGATCTCGGCGTCGGGCAGCTGGAGCAGGGTGTCGTAGACGACGACCCGGCGGCTGGAGCCGAAGCCGGAGACGTAGGCGTTGAGGGCCGTGGTCCGCCGGCTGGCATCGGCGACCAGCACGTCCTGCACCGGGTCCCCGGACTCCTGCGCCAGTTCCAGCAGGTCGGTGCGCAGCTGTCCCTCGGGGAGGCTGGTGAAGGAGTTGAACGCGGGTTCGATGACCACCGGGTAGAGGAACGACCCGACGACGACCAGCCCGGCGGCACCGGCCCCGGCCCACGCCCACCAGGTCCGCGGCGCCCGGCGCGCCAGCCAGACCAGCAGCAGCAGGCCCAGCGCGGTCAGCGCGGCCGTGATCGCGGTGTCGACCGCGACGTCCCGGGCCCACAGCGCCCAGCTGCGGGTGGACAGCCCGTACCGGTGCCGGACCACCTCGCCGTACCCGGCCAACGGCAGCGTCACCAGCCGGGCCACGACCGACAGCGCGACCGTGCCCAGCAGCACCTGCCACACCCAGCCGCCGCCCAGCGGCCGGGCAGCGGCGGTGACCAGCCGGGACCCCGCGCGGGTCAGGCCCAGCACCCCGGCCACCAGCAGTGACAGGGCCGTGTTGGCCAGGGATGCCGGGCGCAGGGCACCGGCGAACGCGTCGGCCCGGGAGACCTGGTCGGCGGTCAACCCGGCCGTGGGGTCCGTGACCGTCGGGGTGGCCTCCCACGGGATGCGCAGCCACAGCACGACGACCAGGGCCGCACCGAGCACGAGCGCCGTTCCCAGCGCGAGGCGACGGGGACTCACGGCCGGGACAGTAGCCGCCGCGGCTGTGCGGCTCAGACGAGCCGGCGCGCGCCCGCGTAGCCGGACATGTCCACGCTGGAGACCTTCACGACGTCACCGGACGTGGGCGCGTGGACCATCATCCCGTTGCCGATGTAGATGCCGATGTGGCTGACCGGGCTGTAGAAGTACACGAGGTCACCGGGCTGCAGGTCCCCGCGGGAGACGGCGTTGCCCATCCGGGCCTGCGACGCACTGGAGTGCGGCAGCGAGACGCCGGCGGCCGCGTAGGCGTATGCGGTGAGCCCGGAGCAGTCGAAGCTGTCCGGCCCGCCGGCTCCCCAGACGTAGGAGTCCCCGCGCTGGGCCATCGCGGTGTCCACGATGGCCTGGGCCAGCTCGCTGTCAGCCGCCACCGTGGTGGGGGCGGTGACCTCGGCACCGCTGTGCGCGGTGACGACCTGCTGCTGCTGGCTGGCGGTGAGGGCCTCGTACTGGGCCTGGTAGGTGGCGATCTGCTCCTGGAGCTGGGTCTGCTGCGCGGTGACCGCGTCCAGGCCCTGCTGCGCGGCCGCGGCTGCGGTGTCCGCGGCGGACTGCGCGTCGGCGGCGGTCTGGGCGGCCTGGGCCACCCGGTCGACCAGGTCGTTGGTGTGCCCGGCGATGACGTCCAGGGTGCTGACCTGGGCCAGGAAGTCCTCCGGGGAGGAGCTGGTCATCAGCGCGCTGAAGCTGGAGGGGTTCGTGGTGTACGCGCTGCGGGCGACCTGGTCCATCTGCGCGGACAGGCTCGCCAGCTGCGTGGCGGCGTCGGCGACGGCCTGGTCGGCGGTGGCAGCCGCGGCCTGCTGGTCGGCGAGCTGGACCCGCGCCTCGTTCACCTGCTCGGTCACGACCTCGAGCTGGTGGTTGGCCTCGGTCACCAGCTCGGTGGCCTGCTCCGGCGTGGTGGCCTGGGTGGCCCCGGTCGGGGCCGCATCCGGTGCGGCCGTCGCGGTGCCGGGGAGGGCGGTGAGCACCAGGCTCGCCGCCGCGCCGATCAGCAGCCCGCGGCCGAGGTGGCGGGAGGGGGTGGACCGGTCTCGTCCGAGGGCAGGGCTGGGGGACGCCACGGGCGCGCGAGCTCCTTCTTCCACGTCTGACCGCCTACCGAGTTAGCTGACGGGTTCGGGCGTGGAAGACGACGCCCTATCTCTGCGCTCCGACCGGGATCGGCGCGTGCGGGTCACCGAGGTGGCCCGCGCGAGAACTCACCCCAGGACTGCGGTGGGTCCCCGGTCCGCCCGCCCCGGGGGACGAGCAGTTCGGCGGTGACCGGCCGAGGTCACCCGATGAGGTGACGTGTGCCCGACCGGACGAAGGACACCGTACGGGCGTGACCGGACCGAGACAACGAGTCACATCGGGCCCGATCGGGTCGACCATGTGTCAAGAGGGACACCCGTCGGTCGACAGGTCCTGCCAGATCCGACGCACGCGGCCCCGGCTGGCTCTCAGCCCACCTCGCGGCTCGTCGGGGGTTGGTGCCGCAGCGGCGGGACCAGGCCAACCTCTGCCAACGCCCGGACGGCCCGACGCTCCACGTCGTCCAGCTCGACGACCACCCCGCGAGCCCGGTCACCCTGCACCCCGGGCGTGTCGGGCCCGCTCCCGGCGGGACCGGAGACCAGCGCGGCGCCCAGCCCCGCGACCACCTCGTCGGGCGCGGCCCCCACAGCGTCCCGACGGTCGCCCAGGCGGTCTGCCAGCGTGGGCCGCCGCGTCATCGGGACCACGGTCGGGTCGCTCCCCCGCCACCCCGGCGGGGCCCCGAGCAGGACGGTGACGACGCAGTCGTCACACCCCTGGCCGCGGACGGTGCAGGTGTCGCAGTCGATGAGCACGGGAGCCTCCTGGCAACGGTCGCCGGACCGGTCGGTCCGTCGCCGCGGACGCTAGGACGCACCACCGACAATTCCGGTGGCGCGAACGGTCAGGTGGCCGCGTACTCCCAGTGCCACGGCTCCTCGCGCCCGTTGCCCTGGTCTGCCCAGGTCGGGTGCACGAAGCCCAAGCGGCCGGCGTTGGCGGCCATCCACACGTACTGCGTCGTCCCGAAGGACTCCACGCCCCCGCACAGGTCCACCGCCAGGCCCCACCCGTGGTTGCTGGTGCCGGGCACCGCCGCCAGCGCGGGCTTCTGGCCGTAGAGGGTCACCTGGCCGGCGTAGCTGCGGTAGGAGTCGGTGATGCACAGGGGGGCGCCGAACTGCCCGGCGAAGGCCGCCGACAGCGCGCGCCAGGCCGCGGCGGCGTCGCACCGCAGCGTGTGGCCGCCCACCCCGAGCGGGCACATGGCCGAGGGCGGGATCAGCCCGTTGGGGTACCCGCCCCAGGACCGGCTGCCGTCGTAGCTGGCCGGGTACACCGGGTTGCCGCACTCGACCGGGAGCGCACCAGCCGTGGGTCCCGGCACGTCCACGGCGTCCCGGGTGGCCAGGCTGGGCCGCCCGATGCCCAGCACCTGGTCCGCCGGCAGCGTGCGGACGACGACCGCGCCCGCCCGGCCGTCCGCGGCCAGCATCGTCTGGCGGTCCAGGGCCAGGCCCACGTGGCCCAGCCCGGATTCCGGCGTCCCCAGGAAGACCAGGTCACCGGGCAGCACGTCGGCCGGCTCGACCGGGGCGGTGGACGCGAACAGCTCGCCCTGGGTGCCGGGCAGGACCACCCCGGCCGCGCCGTAGGCCGTCTGGACCAGCGATCCGCAGTCGAAGGACTCCGGACCCGCCGTCCCCGGCGCGTAGGGCAGCCCCAGGTCGGCCATCGCGGCACTGACCGCGGCCACCGTCTCGGCGGGCAGCACCAGCAGCGAGCTGGGCTGGCGCGGCAACTGGGCCGCCCCGGCCTGGGCGGCCCCGGTGACCCCGCCGACCGGGACCAACCCCGCGGGCAGCCCGGCGACCGGGTCACGCAACGCGGTGGCCGGCGGCAGTGCCACGCCCGCTGCCGCGAGCTGGTCCACGTAGGCGCGCCAGTTCGCGGCGGTGGCGGCGTTGACGTCCAGCTGCTCGGCCTGCAGCTGCGCGAGCTGGCGGTCCACGACCCCCAGCGCCCGGTCCAGCTCCGTGGTCACCGCCGCGGCGGCGGCCTCCAGCCGACCGCTCTCCGCCGCCACCAGGTCGGCCTGTGCCCGACTGCCGGCCAACGCCTGGTCGGCAGCGGCCTGACGGGCCAGCGCCCCCTGCCGCCGGCTCTCGGCACCGGCGAGCACCTCGGCGGTACGGGCGTCCACCACGTCCAGGTAGCCCATCGCGGACACCACGTCGCCCGGGTCGGCCCCGCCGAGGAGCAGCCCGAGCGGCGTGGGGGCACCCCCGTCGCGGTAGACGGCCGAGGCGTACTCCCCCACCGCCAGCCGCTCCCGGCCCAGCGCGTCCGCGGCATCGGCCACCGCCTGCGTGGCGGCGTCCGCCTCGGCCTGCGCGGCGTCGAGCTGCTGCTGTGCGGCGGTGACGGCGGCCTGCCGGTCCTGGAGGTCGGTCTGCACCTGCGCGGCCTGCTCCTGCAGGGCGCTCAGCTCGGCGCTGTCCAGCACCCCCGTGGTGCCGCCCGGCTGCGAGCTGGGGGCCGCGACCGCCGGACCGGTCCCTGCGGACAGCGTGCCCACCAGCACGGCGGGGACGACGAGGGCGGCCAGCACCGGGCCCAGCGAGCGCCGTCGCACCGGGTCCACCTCCCGTCCAGCGCCCGACGTCGGTGTCGGGCGCACTGCACAACGAGCAGAGGGTGCCCCGGTGATGCAGCCCACGCCAGCCGGCCCGGGGAGCCCTCACCCGCACGCGTGTTCGAGTGCGCGCGGCGCGTCGTCCGCAGGACTGTCGGACCCCCTGCCTACCTTCCGCGACGTGCCCGCCACCCCTGCGCCCCGCCTCTCGCTGGACCTGCGTGTGCCGCCCACCGCGGGCCGCTACGAGCAGGTCACCATCGACGACCTGGGCACCCCGCTGGCCGACGTCACGTTCGTCGTGGTCGACCTGGAGACCACCGGCGGCTCCCCGACCGACTGCGCGATCACCGAGATCGGCGCGGTCAAGGTGCGGGCCGGCCAGGTCGTCGGGGAGTTCCAGACGCTGGTCGACCCGGGCGTGGAGATCCCGCCCTACATCAGCGTGCTCACCGGGATCACCTCGATCATGGTCGCCGCCGCACCGCGCATCGACTCGGTGCTGCCGCACTTCCTGGAGTTCGCCCGCGGCTCCGTCCTGGTCGCGCACAACGCGCCCTTCGACCTGGGCTTCCTGAGGGCCGCGTGCGCGTCGACCGGGCTGTCCTGGCCCGCCTTCGCCTCGGTGGACACCGCGGTGCTGGCCCGGCGGCTGCTCACCCGCGACGAGGTGCCCAACTGCAAGCTGGGCACGCTGGCGCCCTTCTTCTCCGCCCGGACGACCCCGACCCACCGCGCCCTGGACGACGCCCGGGCCACCGTCGACGTCCTGCACGGCCTCTTCGAACGCCTCGGCCCCCTCGGCGTGACCTCGCTGGAGGAGCTCACCGGGCTGACCCGGCAGGTCGACCCGGCCCGCCGCAAGAAGCGGCACCTGGCGGCACACGTGCCGCACGGCCCCGGCGTCTACGTCTTCCGCGGGCCCCGCGACGAGCCCCTCTACGTGGGGACGTCGACGGACCTGCGGTCCCGGGTGCGCAGCTACTTCTCCGCCGGTGAGCAGCGCAGCCGGATGACCGAGATGGTGACGCTTGCCCAGCGGGTGGAGGCGCTGCCCTGCGCGCACGACCTGGAGGCCGCCGTCCGCGAGCTGCGGCTGATCGCCGAGCACAAGCCCCGGTACAACAAGCGCAGCCGGTTCCCCGAGCGGGCGCTGTGGGTGCGGTTGACCCAGGAGCCGTTCCCGCGCCTCTCGGTGGTCCGTCGCGTGCGGCCCGGCGCCGGGGTCTTCCTGGGCCCCTTCCCCGACCGGCGGGCGGCCGACGCCGCGGTGGCCGCGGTGCACGAGTCCCTCCCGCTGCGCCAGTGCAGCGGCCGACTGTCCCCCAGCGGGACCGGCACCGCGTGCGCCCTGGCCGACATGGGCCGGTGCGGCGCCCCGTGCACCGGCGCCCAGTCCCGGGAGGAGTACGCCTCCGTCGCCGCCGTCTTCGCCGCGGCCGTCTCCACCGACCCCCGGGAGCTGTGCGCACCGCTGCTGGCCCGCGTCGACCGGCTGGCCACCGAGGGCCGGTTCGAGGACGCGGCCGTGCTCCGCGACCGGGTCGCGGTCCTGGTCCGCGCCGTCCGCCGCCGGCAGCGGCTGGAGCTGCTGGCCGCGGTGTCCGAGCTGACCCTGGCCCGACCCGACGGGGCCGGCGGCTGGGCCCTGTCGGTGGTCCGCCGGGGCCGCCTCGTCGCCGCCGGGGTCGCGGAGCGGGGCACCTCCGTGCGGGCCCACCTGGAGGGGCTGCGGGCCACCGCGGAGACGCCGACAGGGCCCGAGGACGAGCTGGCCGCCACCGTGGACGAGACGGAGCTGGTGCTGCGCTGGATGGAGAAGCCCGGCACCCGGCTCGTCGACGTCACCGGCACCCTGGCCAGCCCGGTCCCCGGCACGGGGGCGTTCAGCGGCTTCCTGGACCTCGTGGAGGCCGGCCGGGACGCCCGGGACCCCTTCGGGGACTCACGGTCCCTGCGCACCAGCTCCCAGCCCGACCGCGTCCGCCCGACCCGCGGACGCGCGGACGGCCGACGGACGCGGGCGGCGCTAGCCTCCCGGGTGTGATCACCGCCATCGTCATGATCGACGCCGCGACCGACTCGATCGGCGAGGTCGCCCAGGCCATCGCCGACCTCGACGGGGTCAGCGAGGTCTACTCCGTCGCCGGCGACGTCGACCTGGTCGCGCTGGTCCGGGTCCGCGAGTTCGACCAGATCGCCGACGTCGTCGCCGGGCGGATCAACAAGGTCCCCGGCGTCGTCGACACCGCGACCCACATCGCCTTCCGCGCCTACTCCCAGCACGACCTGGAGTCGGCGTTCTCCCTCGGCCTGGACTGAGGCGCCGCCGGGGGCAGCGCCTCAGGAGCCTGCGCGTACCTGCTGGCTGACCCGGGACCACCGCTCGAGCACCGCCGCGGCCCGCCCGTCGTCCACGGCGGCGGCGGCCCGTCCCAGCCCCTCGGCCAGCTGGTCGTGCAGGCGGCCACCCCGCTCGTCGAAGGCGGTCAACGCCGCCGCTGCGTTGAGCAGGACCGCGTCCCGCACCGGGCCGGTCTCCCCGCCGACCAACCGGCGCACGACGTCGGCGTTGTAGGCCGGGTCGCCACCGCGCAGGGCATCGGGTCCGGGGTCGGCGATGCCCAGGGCGAGCGGGTCGACCCGCTCGGGCACGACCTCGCCGTCCCGGACGACCCAGACCGCCGACGTGGTGGCGGTGGTGAGCTCGTCGAGGCCGTCGTCCCCGCGGAAGACGAGCGCACGGTTGCCCCGGCCCGCCAGCACCGCGGCCAGGACCGGGGCCATCCGGGCGTCGGCGCAACCGATCGCCGCGGCCACCGGTCGGGCCGGGTTGGTGAGGGGACCCAGGAAGTTGAAGACGGTGCCGATGCCCAGCTCGCGGCGCGGAGCGGCGGCATGGCGCATCCCCTGGTGGAAGACCGAGGCGAAGAAGAACCCGATGCCGGCCTCGGTGACGCAGCGCGCGACCCCGGCCGCCGGCAGGTCGATCGCGACACCGAGCGCCTCGAGCACGTCGGCCGACCCCGAGGACGACGACGCCGCCCGGTTGCCGTGCTTGGCGACCGGCACGCCCACCGCGGCTGTCACGAGCGCGGCCATCGTCGAGATGTTCACCGTGTGCATGCCGTCGCCACCGGTGCCGACGATGTCGACGCACGCCAGGGGGAGGTCCACCGCCACGGCCTGGTCGAGCATCGTGGCGGCCATCCCGGCGACCTCGTCGGGCGCCTCGCCCTTGGCGCGCAGGGCCACCACGAAGCCGGCCACCTGCGCCGGTGTCGCGGCGCCGGCCATGATCTCGCCCATCGCCCAGGCAGTGTCGGCCTGGGCCAGGTCCTCGCGCCGCAACAGGCGCGTCAGCAGCCCCGACCAGGTCGGGGTGGGTGTGGTCACCGGTTCAGCCGTGGACGGCCGGGCGACGGGCACGCAACAGCCCGGCGACGACGTCGGGAGCCACGAGCGGGTCGACCGGGTGGGCCAACGTGGCCTCGGCCATCGACCAGTGGGCGAGCCACCGGTCGGCCTGACGTGCGATGAGGACGACCACCGGTGGGCACTCGGCGACCTCGTCCTTCAGCTGGCGCGCGATGCCCATGCCACCGGTGGGCTGTGCCTCACCGTCGAGGACACAGAGGTCCACCCGTCCCGAGTCGACCGCGGCGACGACCTCGGCGCCGGTGGTGCACTCCAGGTACTCGACGGGCCCGACGTCGACGGCCGGGAACCGGCCCACGGCAGTGCGGACGGCGTCACGCACGTCGGCGCGCTGGCTGAAGACCAGCACGGTGGCCGGTGCGGCGGCAGGACTCACGTCCGCGACCCTAGTGCCCTCGGCCACACCCGCTCCTCCCCGCGCCCCCGTGCGCGTGAGGACCGGCTCCCGGGGCCCCTCGCGCACCACCCGTCCCGACCGGCACCGGCCTGGTCAGCGGCTTCGTCGGCAGCGGACCCACAGGCACCTCCCGGGTTCGCCACGCGGGTGCACCCCCAGTCGTCCACCGGCTGCACCGATGCCATGATGAGTCTGTGACAACGGCCCCCGTGGCGAGCAGCACCTTCGACACCTCGCGGGTGCACTCCCTGACCCGACCGAACATGGTCAGCGTCGGCACGATCATCTGGCTCGCCAGCGAGCTGATGTTCTTCGCCGGACTGTTCGCCATGTACTTCACCGCGCGCGCCCGGGCAGGTGACCCCTGGCCACCGGCGCCCACCGAGCTCGACGTGCCCTACGCGCTGGTCTTCACGCTGATCCTGGTCGCCTCCTCGGTGACCTGCCAGCTGGGCGTCTTCGCCGCGGAGAACGGCAACGTCTACGGGCTCCGCCGCTGGTTCACGGTCACCTTCGTGATGGGCCTGGTCTTCGTCCTGGGCCAGGCCAACGAGTACCGCGTGCTCGTGACCGAGCACGGCACGACGATCTCCTCGTCGACCTACGGCTCGGTCTTCTTCCTGACCACCGGCTTCCACGCCCTGCACGTCATCGGCGGCCTCGTGGCCTTCGTGTTCGTGCTCATCCGGTCCACCATGGGCCGATTCACGCCAGCACAGGCGACCTCGGCGATCGTGGTCTCCTACTACTGGCACTTCGTCGACGTCGTGTGGGTCGGGCTCTTCGCCACGATCTACCTGATCCGCTAGGGAACCGGTGTCCACCACGAACCCCACCCCCGACGTGCCCACCGAGTCGGCTCCCGCCGGCGGGCTGCTGTCCCGCCTGCGCCGCTCCACCGGTGCCCCCGCCGATGCCGCCCGCGCCCGCAAGCGCTCCAAGCAGCGTCGGCGGATGACCAACGTCGCCGGCCTCATGGCCGCTCTGGTGCTGACCGGCGTGGGCTACTCCGCCGTCGCACCGGCCAACGCCGCCGACGACGCGGTCGCCAGCCAGTCCTCCGCCGAGGAGGCCGGTCAGGCCCTGTACGAGCGTTCCTGCATCACCTGCCACGGCAGCAACCTGCAGGGCGTCGACGACCGCGGCCCCTCCCTCATCGGGGTGGGCGAGGCCTCCGTCTACTTCCAGGTGCACACCGGCCGCATGCCGCTCGTCCGTCAGGAAGCCGACGCGGCCCGCAAGCCCGCTGTCTTCTCCGACGCGGAGATCGACCAGCTGATGGCCTACGTGCAGGCCAACGGCGGCGGTCCCACGCTGCCCTCGGGTGACCTGCGTGAGGGCGACGTCGCCGAGGGCGGCGAGCTGTTCCGGCTCAACTGCGCCTCCTGCCACAACTTCGTCGGCGAGGGCGGGGCGCTGTCCTCGGGCAAGGCCGCCCCCAGCCTCGAGGACGCGAACGACCTCGAGATCTACTCGGCGATGCTGTCCGGGCCGGAGAACATGCCGGTCTTCGGGGACAACCAGCTCACGCCCGAGGAGAAGCGCTCGATCATCGACTACGTGCAGACGCTCAAGGAGCAGGCCGACCCGGGTGGCCTGGGCATCGGCCGCGCCGGCCCGGTCGCCGAGGGCCTGGTCATCTGGCTCGTCGGCATCGGCGCCCTGCTGTTCGGGATCTTCTGGATGGGGACCAAGGCGTGAGCACCACCGACCACCGCAGCCCCGGCTCGCACGGCGGCGACGACACCCCCGGCCCGCTGCACGGCGGCCCGGACGACGACTACACCCCCCAGCAGCTCGCGGGGATGGACGCGGAAGAGCTCAACCGGCTCGGGGCGCGCTACGACGGCGTGGAGATCCTCCACGTCGACCCGCCGCCGGCCCCGGGCTCCGGCCTGGAGAAGCAGGCCGAGCGCCAGGTCTCCCTGGCCTTCGGCGCTGCCGGCCTGTTCGCGGTCCTCTTCGCGGTCGTGTACTTCGGCTCCGACTGGTTCCTGCCGAACTGGCAGTGGGCGTCCACCGACAACGGCTGGAGCGCGCTCTACACGCCGCTGCTGGGCCTGACGATGGGCGGCGCGCTGGTCTTCATCGGCGTGGGCCTGGTGCTCTTCGTCAAGAAGCTCCTCCCCCACGAGACGGCCGTGCAGGACAAGCACGACGGCTCGCAGTTCGACCGTTCGACCACGGCGGCGACTCTGATGGGTGGTCTGGACAAGACCGGCTTCCCCCGCCGCAAGATGATCGGGCGCAGCCTGGGCTTCGCCGGCGGCGCCATGGGCCTCATGCTCATCGCCCCGCTGGGCGGTCTGATCAAGAACCCGAACAAGGGCAACCCGCTGGGCACCACCCCGTGGGCCGAGGGCATCCGCCTGGTCCGCGACGACGGCACCCCGATCCGGCCCGGCGACCAGGAGCCCGGCTCCCTGGAGACGGTCTTCCCGGCCGTCGAGGGGGGCAACTTCGCCGCCGACGCCGCCACCATGCTGATCCGCCTGCGCCCCGAGCAGATGGCCGACCTGCAGCCCCGCGAGGGCCAGGCCGACTTCGGCTACGGCGACTACGTCGCCTACTCCAAGATCTGCACGCACGCCGGTTGCCCGGTGTCGCTGTACGAGCAGGAGACCAGCCGCATCCTCTGCCCGTGCCACCAGTCGCAGTTCGACGTCACGCAGGGCGCCAAGCCGGTCTTCGGTCCCGCGTCCCGCTCCCTGCCGGAACTGCCGATTACGCTGGATGACGAGGGGTACTTCGTCGCGCGGAGCGACTACATTGAAGCGGTCGGCCCCACCTACTGGAACCGAGAGCGGATCTGATGGCAACAACCGCGGTCGCGCCGGGACAACCCACCACGAAGATCGGCAAGGCAGCCAGCGAGATCGACGAGCGACTCATCGTCGCCGGTCCACTGCGCCGCACCCTCAACAAGGTCTTCCCCGACCACTGGTCCTTCCTGCTCGGGGAGATCGCCCTCTACTCCTTCGTCATCCTGCTGCTCTCGGGCACGTACCTGACGTTCTTCTTCGACGCCTCGATGGCGGAGACCGTCTACGAGGGCGCTTACGCCCCGCTGCGCGGCGTCGAGATGTCCCAGGCGTACGAGTCGACCCTGGCGCTGAGCTTCGACGTCCGGGGCGGTCTGCTGATCCGGCAGATCCACCACTGGGCGGCCCTGCTGTTCGTGGCCTCGATCGTCGTCCACCTGCTGCGCATCTTCTTCACCGGCGCGTTCCGCAAGCCGCGTGAGACGAACTGGATCATCGGTGTCGTCCTGCTGGTGCTGGCGCTGCTCATGGGCGTCACGGGCTACTCGATGCCCGACGACCTGCTGTCGGGCACCGGCCTGCGCATCATCTCGGCGATCCTGCTGTCCATCCCGGTCATCGGGACCTGGGCGCACTGGGCGGTCTTCGACGGTGACTACGTCGGCGACGCGATCATCGGACGCTTCTACATCGTCCACGTGCTGATCCTGCCGGCGATCATCCTGGCGCTGATCGCCGTCCACCTGCTCCTGCTGATCAAGCAGAAGCACACCCAGTTCCCCGGTCCCGGCCGGACCGAGCACAACGTGGTCGGCAACCGTCTCTTCCCGGCCTTCGCGGGCAAGGCGACGGCGCTGTTCTTCATCGTCTTCGGCCTGACCGCCGCCCTCGGTGGCCTCGTCCAGATCAACCCGATCTGGCTGTGGGGTCCGTACAACCCGGCGCAGGTGTCGGCCGGTTCGCAGCCGGACTGGTACATCGGCTTCCTGGACGGCTCGACGCGTCTGTTCCCGGCCTGGGACATCAACCTCCCCGGCGACTACACGATCCCGGCGCTGTTCTGGCCCACGGTCGTCGTCGCCGGTGCGATGTTCACCGTGCTGGCGCTCTACCCGAACATCGAGCGCAAGCTCACCAAGGACACCGCGTCGCACCACCTGCTGCAGCGTCCCCGCGACGTCCCGGTGCGCACCTCGGTCGGCGTCATGGCACTCACCTTCTACGGCGTGCTCATGATGTCCGGTGGCAACGACCTGATCGCCGACAAGTTCGACATCAGCCTCAACGCCATGACCTGGGTCGGGCGGATCGGGATGATCGTCCTGCCCCCGATCGCCTACATGGCGACCTACCGGATCTGCCTGGGTCTGCAGCGCCACGACCGTGAGGTCCTGGAGCACGGCATCGAGACCGGTGTCATCCGCCGGCTGCCCAGCGGTGAGTTCATCGAGGTGCACCAGCCCCTCGGCCCGGTCGACGAGCACGGCCACGGCCAGCTGACCTACGGCGGAGCTCCGGTGCCGAAGCGGATGAACCAGGTCGGCGGTGCGCGGCGGGCGGTCAAGGGCTTCTTCAAGCCCGTCGAGCGGATCTCCGACGTGCACATCGGCAGTCGCCAGGAGCAGCGTGGCCTGGAGGCCGCCGAGGCCGAGCGGCAGCAGCTCACCGGCTCGGGTCGTCCCTCCGAGGGCGGCCGCCCGTCCGACGGCGGTCGACCGCAGGACCCGCGCGACTGATCGAGCACGACCCGCACCACCAGCAGGGCCCCGACGGTCTGACCGTCGGGGCCCTGCTCGCGTCGGGGCCCAGCTCGCGTCCGGCCCGGCTCGCGTCGAGGCCCAGCTCGCGTACGGCCCTGCTCGGGTTGGACCTTGCTCGCACTGAGCCCCCTGCTCGCAACGGGCTGGCTCGCGTCGGGTCCTGCTCGCGTGAGGCTCGCACGCGTCGGGCCATGCCCACATCGGGCCTGGCTCGCGTCGCGCCCTGCTCACGTCGGGGGTCCCGGTCGCCTCGGGGTCCAGATCGCGTCATCGCCCTGGCCCATGCCGCGCCTCTGCTCACGCCCCGTGCGAGCTCACGCTCCAGCCTCTCGCCCGTGACCGGACTCCGCTCACACCACAGCCTCTGGGCGAGCCGCAGCTCCGCCTCACGCCTGCTCTGCTCACGCCGCTGCCGTTGCTCGCGCCCTCCCTCTGCCAGCACCGAGCCTGACCAGGCACGGCTGCCCTGTCCGCGGGGGCGCCGGCCCACCCCACGTCAGATCCCCCCACCGCCGTGGCCCTGTGGGCACGCAGCTGTGTTCCCGCCGTGGTCCTGCTCGCGCTGGCCGACTCACTCCCCCGCGATTCGACGCCACGTCGCGTCGGTCCGTGTCTGTCGAGCCCACACAGCCACCAGCGGCCGTCTCCGGTGGCCGACTGACCGTCCCCCCGGGCGATGCGGGCATCGACGTGCAAGGCGGGCGGGGGCACCACAGCGCCGTGCGCCCCTCGCGAGGTACCGGTCTGTCAGCCCTCAGGGAGCTGGTCGGCGCCACCAGAGGTGGACTGGCCAGGACTCGTGGCGTGCCTGGGACGCATTCCGCAGGCTGACTGCGTCCTCAGCACTCCCTGAGGACGCCCCGCCCAGAGGACGAGGGCGACGTCGACGGTCGGCGGTCGGGAGCCGCGGGGTCCAGGCCCGTCCAGTCGCTGAGGCGGTCCGTCAGGGCGCGGGGCTCCACGCACGGCGGTCCTCCATGGCCCGAGGGGCCCACCCCGTCCGTCTGCGGGCGCCCGTCCGGCCACCCGGCCCCGCCGCTCGCTGCTGTCACCCGACCGAGCGGCCGAGGACGGGGGCGAGGTCAGTCCGGGAACCGCTGACGTCCGTCGCATCGGGGCAGTGGGCCGAGCTCGGTGCAGCGTCCACCCGACGAGCGGCGCTGAGCAGGGCGAGGCGAGAGCCTGACGCAGCTCGTCCGGCGATCAGGCGCGATCAGCCTCGTCCACCCCGACGCTCGGAGGGGCCCCACAGATGCTGGCGACGCGTCCACGACCACCAACTGGCCCAGGAACGCACGAAGGCCCCTCCCACAGCGGGAGGGGCCTTCGGTAGAGCGCAGAGCTCGAGCTCAGCTGTGCGCGTTCTGCCCGGTGTAGTACTCGAAGAGCAAGCCACCGATGGTGATCAGCAGGAAGACCCCCGCCGTGACGATCAACCAGGGGTAGAAGAACGCCAGGGCCAGACCCATCAGCGCGGCCGAGAGGGCCAGGCCGAACGGCCAGTAGCTGCCCGGGGAGAAGAAGCCCAGCTCGCCGGCGCCGTCGGCGATCTCGGCGTCCTTGCGGTCCTCGGGGCGGGCGTCGATGCGCCGCGCCACGAACCAGAAGAAACCGCCGATGAGCCCCATGAGGCCGGCGGACAGGGCCAGCGCCGTGGTGCCGATCGGCTCACGCGACCACACGCCGTAGACGACGGCGGCCACGACGCAGAACGCGGCGATGACGTTGAAGATGAGCGCTTCGACCTTCACGGCCGGTCCTCCTGCTGGTGGGTCGTCACGTCAGTTGCCGGCAGCGTCGAGCTGCTGCTGCTCGCTGATGTTGAAGGGACGCGTCGTGGTGGCCGAGCCGGGCTGGCCGATGCTCTCCAGCGCGTCGAAGGTCGACAGACCGTCTTCCCGCGCGGCGAGGTAGGCGTCGTAGTCCTCGCCGGAGACGGCGCGGACCTCGAAGTTCATGTTCGCGTGGTAGGTCCCGCACAGTTCGGCGCAGCGGCCCACGAAGGCACCCTCCTCGCGGACGGTCACCTCGAAGACGTTGTCGCGCCCGTTCTCGTTGCCCGGGATGACGTCGAGCTTGAAGAGGAACTCCGGCACCCAGAACGAGTGGATGACGTCGGCGGAGGCGACCTCGAAGCGGACGGTCTGGTCGGTCGGGACCACCAGGATCGGGATCTCGGTGCTCGACCCGACGGTGCTCACCGGCGTCCCGCCGTTGGAGTCGGTCGTCTCGGGGTAGACGAACTGCCAGTTCCACTTGAACGCGTTGACCGCGATGGTCACGTCCGGGTTGTCACTGCGCTCCTGGACCCGGTTCTGCACGACCACGGTGTAGAAGAAGAGCACCGCGATGATGACGAACGGGATGATCGTGTAGACGATCTCCAGCGGCAGGTTGTAGGCGGTCTGCTTGGGCAGTTCCTCGCCACGCTTCTTGTGCCGCACGACCGACCAGAAGATCAGCGCCCACACGGCGATGCCGACGACCAGGGCCGCGATGACCGACCCGGTCCACAGCTGCCGCATGTCCTGCGCCTGGTCCGTGATGCCCTCAGGCCACCCGAACCGCCAGAACTCGTTGTTCAGGTCGCACCCCGTGAGGGTGAGCACGGCCAGGACGCCGAGCGCGGCGACCCGCGCGAGCTTGCTCCGTCGAGCCACTGCCCGCTGCCTCCTTGTTCCTCCGCACGACGTGTGTCGCGCGGTCTGGCTCGTGGGTGCCCTCTCGGTGTCCCGACAGGTCCTGCCCACTCCGACCACAGTCTGGTTGGAGCGTAGCCGAGTGCACCGACGCGGCGACCCCTGGCCGGGTGGCCGGGGCACCGGGTGTCGGGACCACCCGCGGCCCGGCCGAGGAGACCCAGACGGGGTGCGACGGGGCTCACCACCGCGGCACCGGGGACGGGGCAGCCCACCGCGGTCGGGCGACCGCGCACACGACACGGCCGCTCCCCCACCGGCCCGTCCCGCGGGTGTGACGTCGGTCGGCCCTGCCGCCGCGCCCCACCCGGCGGTTACAGTCGAGGGGTGCTCCCCCGGCTGCTGACCCCCAGGTGGGTGCTGCTCCACCTGCTGGTGGCGGCCCTCTTCGTGGCCACGTTCTTCCTCGGTTACTGGCAGTTGACCAAGGCCGAGGACGGCGGCGGCGCCGTCAACTGGAGCTACGCGCTGCAGTGGCCGCTCTACGGCTTCATGGGCCTGTGGTTCTACTCCAAGATGGTCCGGGACGAGCTGGCCCGGGACCCCGACGCCGACGAGCCCGGCCACGAGGTCGTGCTTTACCAGCGTCCGCGGATCGACACCACGGGCGACCCGGAGATGGCCGCCTACAACGCCTACCTGGCCGAGCTCAACGAGAAGGCACTGCGAGGCCGAGATGTCCGCTGAGACCACCGCCCCCCGCGCGCCCCGCCGGGACGAGGCGAAGATCCCCGGCAGCCTGCGGCGCTACTCGGTCATGGCCTACGTGGTCGGCGTGATGCTGGCGGTCCTGGTCTTCGTGGGCGTGCCGCTGAACTACGGGTTCGGCGTCCCGGAGGTCTCCGCTGTGGTCTCCCCGATCCACGGCTTCCTCTTCATCGTCTACCTCGTCGCCGCCTTCGATCTCGCCCTCAAGGCCAGGTTCACCGGCAAGGGCACCGCTCTGGTCCTGCTGGCCGGCGTCGTCCCCCTGCTGTCCTTCTGGGTCGAGCGCCGCGTCAGCCGCCGCGTGCGCGCGGGCCTGCCCGTCTGATCCCGCACCAACCGCTCGTCCCGTCCGGGGCCGAGCCGCCGACACCCCCGGAGACCTGCGCCTGATGTGTGGCCTGCTGGCCTACCTGTCCACCGACGCCGAGCGGGTCGACGACCCCCGGGTGAGCGGGGTGCAGCACGCGCTGCACTGCCTGCACCACCGCGGCCCCGACGACACAGCGGTGTGGTCGGACGGCAACGTCGTCCTCGGGTTCAACCGGCTGTCGATCATCGACGTCGACGGGAGCCCGCAGCCGCTGCCCTACGCCGGTGGCCGCTACCGGATCCTGTTCAACGGCGAGATCTACAACTACCTGGAGTTGCGGGCCGAGCTCGCGGAGCTGGGGGCGGAGTTCGCCACCGAGGGCGACACCGAGGCGATCGTGGCCGGCTTCCACCACTGGGGTCCCGACGTCGTCACCCGGTTGCGCGGGATGTTCGCCTTCGTCATCTGGGACACCGAGACCCGGACGGCGTTCGGCGCCCGGGACCACTTCGGCATCAAGCCGCTGTTCACCGCCCGTCTCGCCGACGGCGGACTGGTCTTCAGCAGCGAGAAGAAGGCCGTGCTCGAGCTGCTGGGCGGGTCCGAGGCCGCCGGCGGCGTGGACCCGGCGTCGCTGCAGCACTACCTGACGCTGCAGTACGTGCCCGAGCCCGCGACCCTGCACCGCGGCATCCGCCGGATCGAGAGCGGGACCCGGTTCACCGTCGCCGGCGGCGAGCTCACCACCGAGCGCTGGTTCCACCCCACGTTCACCCCGCAGCCGGTGCCCGCCGGCCGGGAGCAACAGCTCTACGACCGGATCGCCGCAGCACTGGACGAGTCCGTCGCCAAGCACATGCGCGCCGACGTCACCGTCGGGTCCTTCCTGTCCAGCGGCATCGACTCCACGGCGATCGCCGCCCTGGCGCACCGGTACAACCCGGACCTGATGACCTTCACCGTCGGCTTCGAGCGGGAGTCGACCTCCGAGGTGGACATCGCGGCGCAGTCGGCCGCGGAGCTGGGTGTCGCCCACGTCCCCGTCGTCATCACCGCCGAGCAGTTCGCCGCCGCCATCCCCGAGGTCGTCTGGTACCTCGACGACCCGGTCGCCGACCCGGCGCTCGTGCCGCTGTACTTCGTGGCCCGCGAGGCCCGCAAGCACGTCAAGGTGGTGCTCTCCGGGGAGGGCGCCGACGAGCTCTTCGGCGGCTACACGATCTACCGCGAACCGATCAGCCTGGCCTGGGCCCAGCGCGTGCCCGCCGTCGGCAAGAGGGTGATGGCCGCACTGTCGAGCCGCCTGCCCGACGGCGTGCGCGGCAAGGACCTGCTCCGCCGGGCCTCGATCCCGTTGGAGGAGCGCTACTACGGCAACGCGCGCAACTTCTCCGGCGCCGAGCTCGCGGCCCTGCTGCGCGGGCACGACGCCGACGTCTCGCACGTCCAGGTCACCGAGGACCTCTACCGACAGGCCCGCACCGCCGGCTACGACGACGTGACCGCGATGCAGTACGTCGACCTGTTCACCTGGCTGCGCGGGGACATCCTGGTCAAGGCCGACAAGATGACGATGGCCAACTCCCTGGAGCTGCGGGTCCCGTTCCTGGACGCCGAGGTGTTCGAGGTGGCCCGCACCATCCCGCTGGACCAGCGGGTCCCCCGCGGCGGCGACGCGACCAAGTACGCGCTGCGCCGGGCGATGGAGCAGATCGTGCCGCCGGCCATCCTGCACCGCCGCAAGCTGGGCTTCCCGGTGCCGACGGCCGAGTTCCTCGCCGGCCCGCTGCACGAGTGGGCCCACCAGGTGATCGCGGACAGCCAGACCGACGAGTGGCTGGACCGCGCCAGGGTCGCGGCCATGCTCACCTCGCTGAGGACGGCGGAGGTCCCGAGCAAGCGGATCGCCCGTCAGTTGTGGGAGGTGCTCGTCTTCATGGTCTGGCACGGCATCTTCGTCGAGGAGCGGATCGTGGTCGACGTCCCGGAGACGGTGTACCCGGTCCGCCTGTAGGCAGCCCGGACAGACGACGAGGCCCGGTCCCCCCACGTGGGGAGACCGGGCCTCGTCGGTCGTTCAGGCGATCAGGAGAACGAGTCCCCGCAGGCGCAGGAGCTGCCCGCGTTCGGGTTGTCGATCGTGAAGCCCTGCTTCTCGATGGTGTCGACGAAGTCGATCGTCGCGCCGCCGAGGTACGGGCCGCTCATCCTGTCCACGATGACCTCGACGCCACCGAACTCGTGGGTCTGGTCGCCGTCGAGGTAGCGCTCGTCGAAGAAGAGCTGGTACCGCAGGCCCGAGCAGCCACCGGGCTGGACGGCGATGCGCAGGCGCAGGTCGTCCCGACCCTCCTGGTCCAGCAGCGTCTTGACCTTGAGGGCGGCGGTGTCGCTGAGGAGCACGCCGGTGGCGGCGGGGGCCGCGGGGGCCGTCGTGTCGACAGTGGTGTCCTGCACGGTCATGGTCTGTCCTCCCACATTCGAGGGTGTCCGGTACGCGGGTGTCGCAGCCGTTGCCACGACCAACACCGCCGTGGCGGAGCTACTTCCCACTGTACGGCGCGGAACGGGCCGGACCGTGTCAGCCGCGTCTCCTCGTGCACGGGGACACCCCCTGGGGGCACGTAGACTCCCCCACGTGAAGCTCCGCCTGCCCGGCCGCCGCCGCGACGAGACGACGTCGGACACCGCCACCGACCTGACCGCCCAGCAGCTGGCCGCGGTCGGCAAGGGCCGCCCCACGCCGCGCCGCGCCGAGGCACAGGGTCGGCGTCCGGGCCCGCCCCCGCCGCCGCCGACCACGCGCAAGGAGGCCTACAAGCGGCAGCGCGAGCAGCAGGCCGCCAACCGCGGGTCGGCCCGCGAGGCCGCCGCCCGAGGTGACGACAGCGCCCTCCCGGCCCGCGACCGGGGCCCGGAGAAGCGCCTGGTGCGCGACCTCGTCGACGCCCGCCGCAACGCCGGCAGCCTCTTCCTGATCGTCGCCGCCCTGGTGCTGGTGGGCTACTTCATCCCCAACGCCGCCGTGCAGCAGTACACGGTCTTCATCTGGTTCGCCTTCTTCCTGCTGATCATCGCCGACTCCGTCGTCCTGGGTCGCAAGATCAAGAAGAAGATCGCGGAGCGCTTCCCCGCCGTCACCAAGACGCGTGGGCTCATCTGGTACGGCGTCAGCCGAGCGACGATGATCCGCAAGTGGCGGTTCCCCAAGCCTCAGGTGGAGCTCGGCGCCGACGTGTAGACCGGCCGCGACCGGCCTAGGTTCGTGGCGTGGACACACGTCGCCTGGGCCGCTCCGGCCTGAACATCACCCAGCTCGCGTACGGCAACTGGCTCACCCACGGCAGCCAGGTCGAGGAGGACGCGGCGCACGCCTGCGTGCACGCCGCCCTCGACGCCGGCATCACCACCTTCGACACCGCCGACGTCTACGCCGGCACCAAGGCCGAGTCCGTGCTCGGCCGCGCACTCAAGGGCCAACGCCGTGAGGGCCTCGAGGTCTTCACCAAGGTGTACTGGCCCACCGGGCCCGGTGCCAACGACCGCGGCCTCTCCCGCAAGCACGTCATCGAGAGCTGCCACGCCTCCCTCGACCGGCTGCAGACCGACCACATCGACCTCTACCAGGCGCACCGGTACGACTCCACGGTGCCGCTGGAGGAGACGATGACCGCCTTCGCCGACCTGGTGCGTGCGGGCAAGGTCCTCTACATCGGTGTCAGCGAGTGGCGCGCGGAGGAGATCGCCGCCGGTGCGGCGCTGGCCCGCGAGCTGGGCATCCAGCTGATCAGCAACCAACCGCAGTACTCGATGCTGTGGCGGGTCATCGAGAGCGAGGTCGTCCCGACGTCGGAGCAGGAGGGCCTCTCCCAGATCGTCTGGTCCCCGCTGGCCCAGGGGGTGCTGACCGGCAAGTACCTGCCCGGTCAGGCCCCGCCGGCAGACAGCCGCGGCGGCCACGAGCAGGCCGGGGCGTCGATGAAGGGCTACCTCACCGACGACATCCTGACCCGCGTGCAGCAGCTGCGGCCCATCGCCGACGAGCTCGGTCTGTCCATGGCCCAGTTCTCGTTGGCCTGGGTGCTGCAGAACCAGAACGTCGCGGCCGCGATCATCGGCGCGACACGTCCCGAGCAGGTGCACGACAACGTCAAGGCCGCCGGCGTCGAGCTGCCGGCCGAGGTCATGACCCGGATCGACGAGGTGCTCGGCGACGTCGTCGAGCGCGACCCGGCGAAGACCAGCCGCGGCTGACCGGGAGGCCTGGCCGCCGGCGGTCCGTCTCCGGACGGGTCAGCCGGCGGCCAGGCCCATCGGGCCGTAGACCACGGCGTCGCCGCGGAGCAGGCTCACCGTGGCGACGCCGCGCTCGAGCAGGTCGCGCCAGTGCTCGCCCAACCAGGACTCCGCCTCGGCCTGGGCGTCCTCCACGGGGACGACGACCCCCACCGCCGCAGGGTCCAGGGTCTCCCCCGCTGGGTCGTGCAGCCGCCAGGTCCAGGACGAGGGCGAGGTCATGCCGGGGAGCGTAGTGACTGCCCGACCGCCCGGCCCGCCGCGCACGGGCGCGCAGGCGGCGCGCCCGACCGGGGGTTGCACCTGGCCTGCAACGGGCATGGGACGGACTCGTCTGCATCCCACGCCCCGAACCACCGTGCCCCACCACCGTGCCCCGGAGGAACCATGAGCCAGCCCCCCGCGGCTGACGGCGCACACCGCGCCTCCACCCCGCCCCTCGACCCCGCCAAGGCCTCCACCGGCCAGTTGATCGGCGAGCTCCCCGAGCTGGTCACCCGCCTCGTCCGCGACGAGGTCCGCCTCGCGCAGGCGGAGGTCAAGGGCAAGGCCAAGAAGCTCGGCGTCGGTGCCGGGCTCTTCGGCGGCTCCGGACTGGTCGCCCTGCTGGCCCTCAACGCGCTGATCACAGCCGCCGTCCTCGGCCTGGCGAACGTGCTGCCCGGCTACCTGGCCGCGATCGTCATCGCCGTGGTCCTGCTGCTGATCGCCGGCGTGCTCGCGCTGATCGGCAAGAAGGACGTCGAGAAGGCGAAGCCGCCGCTGCCCACCGACACCCTCGAGAGCGTCAAGGCCGACGTCGCCGCCGTCAAGGAAGGTGCCGCCCGATGAGCGAGCCCACGTACCGCCCGCACGACGCCGACGGCCCCGGCGCGCCCGACGTCTCCGGCCCCACCGAGCCCGACGAGATCAAGGCCGACATCGAGGCGACCCGTGAGCAGCTCGCCGCGACCGTCGACGAGCTCAGCCACCGCCTGGACGTGCCCACCCGGGCGAAGGAGGGTGCCGCCCAGGCCAAGGACACCGCTGTGGAGACCTACCGGGAGAACCCGCCGGTGGTCATCGGTGTCGGGATCGCCCTGGTCGCCGGCATCGTCGCCCTCGTCGTCTGGCGGCGGAAGCGGTGAGCGCCGGTGCGAAGATGGCCTACCGGCCCATCGGGCTGCTGGGCAGCCTCGCCGCCGGTGCCGTGTCCAGCGCCGTCTTCGGGCAGGTGTGGAAGCGGGTCGCGAAGGAGGACGACGCCCCCAGCGCCATGCAGAGCGAGTACCCGATGAAGCAGGTGCTGCTCGCCGCGGCGATCCAGGGCGCGATCTTCGCCGTCACCAAGGCCGCGATCAACCGGGCGGGGGCGCGTGGCTTCACCAAGCTGACCGGCTCCTGGCCCGGCGACTGACCCGCTCCCGCACACACCACCCACCCGAGCAGCACCTCGAGGAGCCACACATGGTCGACACCGGACGGCCGGACAGCGCCGTGGACCGCATCCGTGAACGGGTGGCTGAGAAGGCCGCCCGTCGTGCCGCAGCCCGGGAGGCCGAGGACCGGGCCGGGACGCACGGCTCCTCCCCCGCCGCGACGGAGCCGCCCGAGGCGCGCGGTCAGGAGGCCCGGCTCCCGGGGGTGGACGCCGAAAAGCCCACCGAGATCCCGGCGCGTGGGTGGGTGCAGATCCTCAAGCGGGCGTGGGCGGAGAACAAGGCCGACAACATGCCGATCATCGGCGGCGGGGTCGCGTTCTTCGGCTTCCTGGCGATCTTCCCGACGCTGATCGCCGCCATCTCCCTCTACGGCCTGGTCGCGTCACCGGCCACGGTCCAGGAGCAGGTCGACGGCCTGAGGGGCACGGTCCCCGACGAGGTGCTGTCGATCATCCAGACGCAGTTGACCAGCGTCGCCGACGCCGGGAGCGGGGCGCTGTCGGTCAGCCTGGTCATCTCGATCCTGGCCGCCCTCTTCTCCGCCTCGGGCGGGGTGAACAACCTCATCACCGCGGTCAACCTGGCCTACGACGAGGTGGAGACACGCGGCGCGATCAAGCTGCGCGCCCTGGCGCTGCTGCTCACCTTCGGTGCGATCGTCTTCGTGCTGCTGACACTGACCCTGGTCGCCGTCACCCCGATCGTCCTCGACGCGCTCCCGTTGGGCATCGTCGGCACGATCCTGGCCCAGGTGCTCCGCTGGGTCCTGCTGCTCGGGCTGATGGCCGGCGCGCTGTCGGTCCTCTACCGCCTCGCCCCCGATCGGGACGCCCCGAAGTTCCGTTGGGTCAGCCTCGGGTCCGGCGTCGTGACGGTGGCCTGGGTGCTCGTCTCGGTGGTCTTCAGCTTCTACGTGAGCAACTTCGGCAACTACTCGGCCACCTACGGGGCCATCGCCGGCGTCGTCGTGCTGATGCTGTGGTTGCAGCTGACCTGCTTCCTGGTGCTGCTGGGCGCCGAGATCAACAGCGAGGCCGAGCACCAGACCGCGCAGGACACCACCGAGGGGCCGCCGGTCCCGATGGGCCAGCGCGACGCCACGATGGCCGACGAGCTCCCCGACCCGCCGACCCCGAGCAAGGCGCAGAAGACCAGCGCCTGACCCCGCGACGCGGACGGCCCGACCACCCTCGGTGGTCGGGCCGTCGTCGTCTCAGCGGACGTGGGACTCCACGAACGGCGGCTTCACGACCTCCACGGCCTGCGGGCGCCCCCGGACGTCGACCGCCAGCTCCTGGCCCGGCTCGGGCTGCGCCGCGGTGTCCAGCAGGGCCAGCGCGATCCCGGTGCGCAGGGACGGCGAGAAGGTCCCGCTGGTGACCTCCCCGACCCGGTCGCCGACGGCGTCCAGCACGGCCATGCCCGGCCGCGGGATGCCGCGGCCGGGTGCGCGCAGGCCCCACAGCTGCCGGTCCGGGCCAGCAGCACGCTCCGCGGTGAGTGCCTCACGACCCCAGAAGGCCTCCTTGCTCCAGCCCACCGCCCAGCCGGACCGGGCCTGCACCGGGGTGATCTCCACCGACAGCTCGTGGCCGTGCAGCGGGTAGCCCATCTCGGTGCGCAGCGTGTCCCGGGAACCCAGGCCGCAGGGCCTGATCTGCTCCAGCTCACCGGCGGCCAGCAGCGCGTCCCAGAGGTCCCCGGCGCGCTCGGCGGCCACCAGCAGCTCGTACCCGTGCTCACCGGTGTAACCGGTGCGGCAGACGGTCACCTCGGCCCCGTCGTGCCCCGGCGTCTCGGCGAAGGCCATGTAGTCCAGCGCGCCGGGGAGCCCGACCGCGGCCAGCACCTCCGCCGAGCGGGGGCCCTGCAGGGCGAGCACCGCGACCTCGGTGTGCCGGTCGGTGACGGTCACCCCCGCGGGGGCTGCGTCGGCGAGCCGGGCCAGCACCTCGGCGGCGTTGGCGGCGTTCGGGACCAGCAGCACGTCGTCGGGGCCGTGCAGGTAGACGATGAGGTCGTCGACCACCCCGCCGGCGTGCTCCTCGCCGTCAGGGCGGCAGCACAGCGTGTACTGCGCCTGCCCCGGCCCGATGCGCGACAGGTCGTTGGTGAGGCAGCTGTCGACGAAGGCCACCGCGCCCGGTCCGCGGACCGTGCCGGTGCCCAGGTGGGAGACGTCGAAGAGACCCACGCCCTCCCGGACGGCGGTGTGCTCGGCGATGACCCCGCCACCGGCGTACTCGATGGGCATCGACCACCCACCGAAGTCGGCGAGCTTGGCGCCGGCAGCCAGGTGGCGGTCGTGCAGGGGCGAGGTCAGCGGGGTCGGCAGGCTCACGGTCTGCAGACGCTAGCGCCCGCGGCCCGGCCGTCTCCTGTGCCGCCCTCACGACCTGCTCCTAGGATCGCCTGGTGCCGCCGACGATCTCCGCCACCGACCGCCCCCTCGAGAAGCTCTCCGCCGACGCCGTCGTCGTGGGGGTCGGCAGGGGCCCCGACGGGCTGCTGACCACCCCCGGTGCCGACGCGGTCGACCGGCTGCTGGGCGGGCGCCTGCTCGCCGCGCTGGCCGACCTGGGTGCCCGCGGTGGCGAGGACGAGGTCACCCGCCTGGCCACGTTCGGCCAGGGCCCGTTCCCGGTCGTCGCCGTGGCCGGTCTGGGCAGCCCGCTGCCAGAGGGCGGCTACCCCGCCGAGGCCGTGCGCCGGGCCTCCGGTGCCGCCAGCCGGGCGCTGACCGGGCGGGCCTCGGTCGTGACGCTGCTGGCCGCCGTGGGCGGGGCGCCGGACGCCGAGCGCCTGCACGCCGTGGGCGAGGGTGCCCTGCTGGGCGCCTACGAGTTCACCGCCTACAAGTCCTCCCTGCCCGCCGACCGACCGGCCCCGCCGACGTCGGTCGAGCTCGTCGTCCCCGACGCGGGCGAGGCCAGGGCGGCCCTGGCCCGGGTCCGCGCGGTCGCCGACGCCGTGGCGCTGACCCGCGACCTGGTCAACACCCCGCCCAACGACCTGTACCCGGCCGAGCTCGCCGCCCGCGGCGCTGCCGCCGGCAAGAAGGCCGGTCTGTCGGTGGAGGTGCTCGACGAGGCCGGGCTGACCGCCGGCGGTTACGGCGGCATCCTGGCCGTCGGCGGCGGGTCCACCCGTGGCCCGCGGCTGCTGCGTCTCACCTACCGCGGCAAGAAGGCCAGCCGCTCCATCGCCCTGGTCGGCAAGGGCATCACCTTCGACTCCGGCGGCATCTCGATCAAGCCGGCCGCGAAGATGGAGGACATGAAGAGCGACATGGCCGGCGCCGCCGCCGTGATCGCCACCGTGTGCCTGGTCGCCGAGCTCGGCCTGCCCGTGGACGTGACCGCGACCGTCCCGATCGCGGAGAACATGCCCTCGGGCTCGGCCTACCGACCCGCCGACGTGGTGACCTTCCGCAACGGCAAGAAGGCCGAGATCACCAACACCGACGCCGAGGGCCGGGTCGTGCTCGCCGACGCCATCGCCCGGGCCGCCGAGGATTCCCCCGACTTCCTCCTGGAGACCTCGACGCTGACCGGCGCGCAGACCGTCGCCCTGGGTGACCGGACCGCCGGGGTCATGGGCTCTGACGAGCTGCGTGACCTCGTCGTCGCCGCCAGTCTGCGCAGCGGGGAGCCCATGTGGGCCATGCCGCTGCCGCCCGAGCTGCGCCGCGGCCTGGACTCCCCGGTCGCCGACATGGTGAACGCCAACGCCGACCGCCTGGGCGGGATGCTCGTGGGCGGCCACTTCCTCGCCGAGTTCGTGCCCGCGGGCCTGCCGTGGGCGCACATCGACGTCGCCGGACCGGCCTACAACTCCCGCGCCCCCTGGGGCTACACGCCCAAGGGCGGGACCGGGGTCCCGGTCCGCACGCTGCTGGCCACGATCGAGGAGCTCATGCGCTCGTGAGCAGACGTCCCGCCCCGGCGACCGGGGCGGGACGGCTCACTGCAGCTTGCGCTTCTGCGCCGCACTCCAGTCCCGCATCCGCTGCGGGTAGCCGGTGATCTGCGCGTCGTACACCGGGACGGCGAGCTCCTTGGACAGCCGCCGGGCCACGTCGAGCCCGTCGATGCGACGACGCGTCCACTCCCCGTCGGCGGCGACCAGCAGGATGGTGGTCTCGGTGACCGCGGTCCTGGGCTCCACGTAGCCCTCGACCCCGCGCCGGGTGGCCACGAACTCCTCCAGGTGCGCCAGGTCGCCCTTGCCCGACGCCCGGTCCAGCGTGCCCGGGCGACCGCCGCGCGCACCGGCCGCGCCACCGCGGCCCCGACCCCGGAACCTGTCCAGCAGACCCATGTCCGGCTCCCTCCCTCCTCCGCCGGCACGGCGTCCGCAGTGCTGGCGAGGGTGACCGACACGGCACCCAGCGAGCCAACGGAGCAGCCCGGTCGCCCGTTCCCCGCTAGTGGCAGGATGGGGAGGCACAGGCCCCAGACCGGTCGCGGCGAGCACGACCTGCCCGCCGACCGGGACGTCAGCACCGAGGAGATCCCGTGAGCGCACCGACCCAGCCCGCCGACCTGGTCATCCTCGGTGGTGGATCGGGTGGCTACGCCGCCGCTCTGCGCGGCGCCGAGCTCGGCCTGTCCGTCGTCCTGATCGAGAAGGACAAGGTCGGCGGCACCTGCCTGCACCGCGGCTGCATCCCCACCAAGGCGCTGCTGCACGCCGCCGAGGTCGCCGACTCCGCCCGCGAGGGCGAGCAGTTCGGCGTCAAGACCTCGCTGGCCGGCATCGACATGGCCGGGGTCAACGACTACAAGGGCGGCGTCACCGCCAAGCTGTACAAGGGCCTGCAGGGCCTGATCAAGAGCCGCAAGATCACCTACGTGGAGGGCGAGGGCAAGCTCGTCTCCCCCACCGCCGTGGCCGTCGGTGACACCACCTACGAGGGCAAGCACGTCCTGCTCGCCACCGGCTCCTACGCCCGCAGCCTGCCCGGCATCGAGATCAACGGGACCTCGGTCATCACCAGCGACCAGGCCCTCGAGCTCGAGCGGGTGCCCAGCTCGGTGATCATCCTGGGTGGCGGCGTCATCGGCTGCGAGTTCGCCAGCGTCTGGAAGTCCTTCGGCGCCGACGTGACCATCATCGAGGGCCTGCCGCACCTGGTGCCGCTGGAGGACGAGTCCTCGTCCAAGCTGCTCGAGCGCGCCTACCGCCGTCGCAAGATCGACTTCTCCCTCGGCAGCCGGGTCTCCAAGGTCACGTCGACCGAGGACGGGGTCTCCGTCGAGCTGGAGAACGGCAAGTCCTTCGAGGCCGAGATCGTGCTCGTCGCGGTCGGCCGCGGGCCGGTCAGCCAGGGCCTGGGCTACGAGGAGGCCGGTCTCACGATGGAGCGTGGCTTCGTCATGGTCGACGAGTACATGCAGACCAACGTCCCGACGATCAGCGCGGTCGGGGACCTGGTGCCCACCCTGCAGCTGGCCCACGTGGGCTTCGGCGAGGGCATCCTGGTGGCCGAGCGGCTGGCGGGTCTCCCGGTCGTCCCGATCGACTACGCCGGCGTCCCCCGGGTCACCTACTCCGAGCCCGAGGTGGCCTCGGTCGGCCTCACCGAGGCCCAGGCCAAGGAGAAGCACGGTGAGGTCGAGGTGCTGACCTACGACCTGGGCGGCAACGGCAAGAGCCAGATCCTCAAGACCCAGGGTGCGGTGAAGCTGGTCCGCGCCAAGGACGGCCCGGTCGTCGGCGTGCACATGGTCGGCTCCCGCGTCGGTGAGCTCGTGGCCGAGGCCCAGCTCATCTACAACTGGGAGGCCCTGCCCGACGAGGTCGCCTCCCTCATCCACCCGCACCCGACGCAGAGCGAGGCTCTCGGCGAGGCGCACATGGCCTTGGCCGGCAAGCCGCTGCACTCGCACAGCTGACCCGCTCGACCACCCACCGCACGCCACCCAGCACCCCCCAGACCTGAGGAGAACTGCACTCGATGCCGACGTCCGTCACCATGCCCGCCCTGGGCGAGAGCGTCACCGAGGGCACCGTCACCCGCTGGCTCAAGCAGGAGGGTGACACCGTCGAGGTCGACGAGCCCCTCCTCGAGGTCTCGACCGACAAGGTCGACACCGAGATCCCCTCGCCGGCAGCCGGTGTGCTGACCAAGATCATCGTCGCCGAGGACGAGACGGTGGACGTCGGTGCCGAGCTCGCCGTCATCGGCGGCGAGGGCGAGGGCGGTGGCGAGTCCGCCCCGGCCGAGGCGCCCGCGCAGGCCGAGGCCCCCGCCCAGGAGCCGACCCCCGAGCCCGAGCCGACCCCGGAGCCGGAGGCTGCCCCCGCGCCCTCCGCGGGCTCCTCCGACGACGGCGGCGAGGGCACCCCGGTGACCATGCCGGCGCTCGGCGAGTCCGTCACCGAGGGCACCGTCACCCGCTGGCTCAAGGCCGAGGGCGACACCGTCGAGGTCGACGAGCCGCTGCTGGAGGTCTCGACCGACAAGGTCGACACCGAGATCCCCTCCCCGGTCGCGGGGACGCTCACCAAGATCCTCGTGGGCGAGGACGAGACCGTCGACGTCGGCGCCCAGCTGGCCGTCATCGGCGGCGGCTCCGGTGGCCAGTCGGCACCGGCCGAGTCGGCCCCGGCCGCTCCGGCCCAGGAGCAGACCCCCGACGAGGCCCCCGAGCCCGAGCAGGCCTCCGGCGCCCAGGCCCAGCCGACCCCGGTCGAGGCCGAGCCCGCCAGCTCGACCCCGGGCGCCGACTACGGCTCCAGCGGCTCGCTGCCGGCTGGGTCCCCGACGTCCCAGCCGGCCCCGCAGGTCGCCCCCACCGCCAAGCCCGCGGCGGCCCCGGCTGCGCCCAGCGGTGACGGCGGGGGTGCCTACGTGACGCCCCTGGTGCGCCGCCTGGCTGCCGAGCACGGTGTCGACCTGTCGACGCTGTCGGGCACCGGTGTCGGTGGCCGCATCCGCAAGCAGGACGTGCTCGCGGCCGCCGAGTCCGCCTCCCCCGCCGCGGAGGCCCCGGCCGCCGCTGCTGCGGCCACTCCGGCAGCCGCCGCGCCGGCCAAGGCCGCTCCTGCGCCGAAGCCGGACTCGGCCCTGCGCGGGCGCACCGAGAAGATGTCGCGGCTGCGCAGCGTGATCGCCAAGCGGATGGTCGAGTCGCTGCAGGTCAGCGCCCAGCTGACCACCGTGGTCGAGGTCGACGTCACCCGGATCGCGAACCTCCGCACCCAGGTGAAGAACGACTTCGCCGCCCGCGAGGGCGTCAAGCTGTCGTTCCTGCCCTTCTTCGCCAAGGCCGCGGTCGAGGCACTGAAGGCGCACCCGACGGTGAACTCCTCGCTGGACATGGAGGCCGGCACGGTCACCTACCACGACGCCGAGAACCTGGGCATCGCGGTGGACACCGAGCGCGGCCTGCTGGTGCCGGTCATCCAGGGTGCCGGCGACCTGAGCATCGCCGGGATCGCCCGCAAGATCGCCGACCTGGCCGAGCGCACCCGGACCAACAAGGTCACCCCGGACGAGCTGGGCGGCGGCACCTTCACGCTGACCAACACCGGCAGCCGCGGTGCCCTGTTCGACACACCGATCATCAACCAGCCCCAGGTCGCCATCCTGGGCACCGGTTCGGTCGTGAAGCGTCCGGTCGTCGTGCAGGACGCCGAGCTGGGCGAGGTCGTGGCGGTCCGCTCGATGGTCTACCTGGCCCTGTCCTACGACCACCGGATCGTCGACGGCGCCGACGCCGCCCGCTTCCTCACCACGGTGAAGGAGCGGCTGGAGGCCGGCCAGTTCCACGGAGAGCTCGGCCTCAGCTGAGCTGACACACCGCTCCACCACCTCGGGCCCCGGCGATCGCCGGGGCCCGAGGTGTCGGTGGGGCCGGACCCGGGCACCGCACGGCTGACCGCCCGGACCGACCCGCCCTCTCCTGTCCGTACGACCCGCACGCACGACCGACCCGGAGGTCATCGAGACCATGAAGATCGCGGTGACCGGCTCGTCCGGTCTGGTGGGCACCGAACTGCTGCGGTCCCTGCGCGCCGAGGGGCACGAGGTGCTCCGGCTGGTCCGCCGCACCCCCCGCACGGCCGACGAGCACCGCTGGGACCCCTCCCACGGCGAGCTCGCCCCGGGGGTGCTGGCCGACGTCGACGCCGTGGTGAACCTGGCCGGTGTGGGCATCGGCGACAAGCGCTGGACCGACTCCTACAAGCGGGAGGTCGTGCAGAGCCGCGTCGACAGCACCCGCACGGTGGCCCAGGCCCTGGCCGACGCCGCCGCGGCCGACCCCTCCCGCCCGCGGGTGCTGCTGTCCGCCTCGGCCGTCGGGTACTACGGCGACGGCGGGGACACCGTGCTGGACGAGCAGAGCCCTCGCGGCACGGACTTCCTGGCCGACGTGTGCGTGCAGTGGGAGGCGGCCACCGCACCCGCCGAGCGGGACGGCATCCGGGTCGCGCACCTGCGGACCGGGCTGGTCCTCGGCAAGGGCGGCATGATGGCCAAGCTCAAGCCGTTGTTCGCCCTGGGTGTGGGCGGCAAGCTCGGGTCCGGGGACCAGTGGTGGCCCTGGATCAGCTTGCGCGACGAGGTGGACGCGATCCGCTTCCTGCTCACCGCAGACGTCGCCGGACCGGTCGATCTGACCGGTCCCGAGCCGGTCACCAACGCGGCCTTCACCGAGGCGCTGGGCCGGGTGCTGCACCGGCCCACCCTGGTCCCGGTCCCCGGCATCGCGCTCTCCCTGGTGCTCGGTGAGTTCGCCGGCGCCGGGGTGCTGGCCGGCCAGCGGGCCCTCCCCCGCGTCCTCATGGAGTCCGGGTACCGCTTCACCCACGGCGACGTGGAGTCCGCGCTGCGCTGGGCCGTCGACCAGGACTGACGGACCGACCCCGGTCGCCCCGGGCAACGGGCGCACCCGGCCCGGTCCTCACGGGCCGCGACGGGCGTCCAGCACCCGCCAGCCCGCCGGCGTCCGGACCAGGGTCATCGTGACCTCGGCGGGCTCCCGGCCGGCCAGCTCGGTGCGTCTGCCCTCCCGGTCCTCGACCGCGTAGGCCGGCACCCGGTCGACCAGGGTGAGGACCACCTGGTCGGAGTCGCCCTGCGGTGCTGGCGCGGTGGTCGCGGTGACCTCCTCGACCACCGGGGCGAACCCGGACCAGCGTCCGCCGGCTGCGGTCACCGCGGTCAGCCCGGCCGTGTCCGCGGCCAGCAGCGGGCTGTCAGCTGCGTAGACCCCGCTCAACTGACCGGCGGCCCCCGCTGCGTAGGCGTCGGCGCGGGCCTCGTACAGGCTGCTGACCAGGGCCTGCCAGCCGGCGGCGTCGGCGGGGGCCGTCGGCGCCCCCGGGGCGGCGGTCGGCACGGGGCCGGGCCCGGGCGCCGTGCTCGATCCCGGCGTCGTCCTGGGTCCTGCCGTCGTGCTGGGTCCCGCTGTCGTGCTGGGTCCCGCTGTCGTGCTGGGTCCCGCGGTCGTGCTGGGTCCAGGCGACGACGTGCCTGGGGACGTCGTCGCCGGGGACGTGGACTCCGGCGGCCTCGGCTCTCCCGCGTCCGGCCCGGTCGCCAGCTCCGCCGACCCGGCAGCGGGGACGGCGGCGTCGGGGACCGCACCGGTCCCGCCCCACTGCACCCCCACCCACACCGCCGCGGCCAGGGCGGCGAGGACGGCACCGGCAGCCGCCGTCCGGCGCGCGGCAGCGACCACTCCCCCAGACCCGAGAGACACCCGTGACCGCAGCGTGGCCCACCGGCCCCGGTGCGCCGGAGCGGAGTGCGCCCCCGGCGGGCGGCGCACCTGGTGGGTCAGCTCGGTGCGGGACACCTGACCGGTGCGGGCCAGCAGCGCGTCCTCCACCCCGGAGCGGGGCATCGCGATCCGCTCGGGGCGGCAGGCGTGCCGCAGGTCCAGGGCGAAGGCCGCGGCGGTGCCGCGCAGGTGCGGGTGCGGGGACAACCCGCGCTCGACCACGGCCACCAGCTCCTCGGGGGCCTCGGGGGCGAGCAGCCCGAGGTCGGGCACCTGCCCCTCGGCGGCGACCCGCAGCGTGGCGGCCGCACCGGCGGCGTTCCACGGCGGGACGCCGGTGAGGGCGTGGAACGCCGCCGCCGCCACGCCGAAGACGTCGGAGGCCGGCCCCGGCGCACCGCCCCGCGCCACCACCGGGTCGACGTAGGCCGGGGTGACCTCGACGTCGGAGGTCTGCCCGAGCACCCGGCCCACGCCCAGGTCGGTGAGCACCGGACGGCCCTCGGCGGTGAAGACCACGTTGCCCGGGGAGAGGTCGCCGTGCACGATGCCGCGCTCGTGCGCGTGGGCCAGCGCGGCAGCGACCGGCGCGATCGCGGTGACCACCTCGCCCGGGCGCAGTCGCCCCCGGCGGGCGAGCAGCCGGGCCAGGCTGCCGCCGGGCAGCAGGTCCAGCACCAGGGCCACCTGGGTGCCCCCGCCGCGCAGCCCCCGGTGCACGACCTCGACGAGCCGGACCAGGTGCGGGTGGTCGAGCTCCGCCAGCAGCGCGGCCTCCCGGTCCTGACGGGCGGGGTCGCCGACGTGCAGCACCTTCACCGCGACCCCGACACCGCCTCCGCGAGGACGCGCCCGCCACACCTCACCGGAGCCACCGCGTCCCAGCAGCTCCTCCAGCACGTACCCCGGGACGACGGGTGGGGCCGCGGGGGTGGACGGCGGGGGCTAGGACATGGCCGGGGACGGTAGGCGGGTGCGGCGCCGCACGCGCGGCGCTGTCCACAGGCGGGGCCGCGTCCACAGCCCGTGGCACCCGAGGGGTCGGCCGGCGTGCACCCGCCTAGGTTCAGGGCATGTCGCTGCCGGACCGGGTCGAGGTCGTCGTCGTGGGTGCCGGGCTGGCGGGGCTGTCGGTGGCCACCCGGTTGGCCGCGGCCGGCCGCGACGTCCACCTCGTCGACGCCGCCAACCACGTCGGCGGCCGGTTGACCACCGAGCGGGTCGACGGCTTCACCGTCGACCGGGGCTTCCAGGTGCTGAACACCGGCTACCCACGGGCGGCGGCCGACCTCGACCTCGAGGCCCTGGACCTGGGCTGGTTCTGGACCGGCGCCGTCCTCTGGGTGGACGGGCGGGCACACCGGGTGGTCGACCCCCGGGAGCACCCCACGGCCCTGCTGGACACCGTCCGGGCGCCCATCGGGAACCTGCTGCGGGAGGCGGCGATCGGCCTGTTCTCCGCCCGCGCCGGCTACCTGCCCGTCGACCGGCTGCTCGCCGCCCCCGAGCGCACGGCAGAGCAGGCCCTGCGGGCCGCACGGGTCGGCGACGTGGCCCTCGAGCGGTTCTTCCGCCCCTTCCTGTCCGGCGTGCTGCTGGAGTCCGAGCTCGCCACCTCCAGCCGCTACCTGGACCTGCTGTGGCGCAGCTTCGTCCGCGGCCGGATCGGCCTGCCCGCGCGGGGCATGCAGTCAGTCGGCGAGCAGCTGGCCGACCGGCTGCCCGCGGCCTCCCGGCACCTGGGCACCGAGGTCACCGCCGTCGAGGGCACCGGCGTGCGGACGGCGGAGGGCACCACCCGCGCCGATGCGGTCGTCGTCGCCACCGACCCCGGGACGGCGTCCCGGCTGCTGCCCACCGTCCAGGCCGCTGCCCCGCGGCAGGTCACCACCCACCTGCACGTGCTGCCCACCTCGCCCTGGGACGCACCGCTCATCGTGCTGGGCAGCCCGGGCGGCCGGCTGGTCAACTCCGTCGTCGTCAGCGACGCCCAGCCGGCCTACAGCCCCGACGGCCGGGCCCTGGTGGCCAGCTCGACCCTGCAGCCGACCACGGAGGCCGGGGTACGGGAGGAGGTCGCGCGGGCGCAGGGCGTGGCCACCACCGACCTGGAGCACCTGACCAGCGTCACGGTCACCGGCGCCCAGCCGGCCGCCACCGTCCCGCTGCAGCACCGTCGGCCCGTGGACCTGGGCGGCGGGCTCTTCGTGTGCGGCGACCACCGGGACACCCCCTCGATCCAGGGCGCGATGGCCAGCGGGGCCCGGACGGCGCGGGCCGTGCTGGCCCGGCTGCAGGTCGCCCGGTGACCGCTTCCGCCCCGACCGTCCTGGCCACCAGCATCGGGTTCGACTCCCGCGGCCGGGGCCCGTACGACTGGTCCCCGGGTCCGGTGTTCGACCTGGCCTTCGACCTGGCCGGGGCGCCGGGGCGGCCCCGCATCTGCCACCTCGCCACGGCCACGGGAGACGACCCAGCCCGGGTCGGGGCCTTCTACGCCGCCTTCGCCGGCCGCCCGGTGGACGTCTCGCACCTGAGCCTGTTCACGATGCCGACGGTGGCCGACGTGCGGGCGCACCTGCTGGCCCAGGACGTCGTCTGGGTGGGCGGCGGCAGCGTCGCCAACCTGCTCGCCGTCTGGCGGGTGCACGGCCTGGACGAGGTCCTCGCCGAGGCCTGGCGCGCCGGGGTGGTGCTGGGGGGTGTCTCGGCCGGGTCGCTGTGCTGGCACGTCGGCGGCACCACCGACAGCTTCGGCCCGCACCTGCGGCCGGTGACGAACGGGCTGGCGCTGCTGCCGCACTCGAACTCGGTGCACCACGACTCCGAACCCGGACGCCGGCCGCTGTACCGCCGGCTGGTCGGGGACGGCACGCTCCCCGCCGGCTACGCCTCCGAGGACGGCGTCGGCCTGGTCTACCGGGGCACCGAGCTGGTCGAGGCCGTCGCGGACCGGCCGGGCACCTCCGCCTGGCACGTCCGTCGACTGCCCGGGCAGGCCCCGGACGGGACCGAGGCCGAGGAGACCCGCATCGCCCCCCGGCGGCTGCGGTGACGGCCGGCACCGGTCGGCCGGCGGGGCCTAGGCTGGGCCGGTGACCGATCTGGTGGTGGTGCGGGCGGGGACCGTCGACTACGAGGAGGCCTGGGCGCGCCAGCGCGAGCTGCACGCGGCCCGCGTCGCCGGGACGGGTCGCGACACGATGTTGCTGCTGGAGCACCCGTCGGTCTACACCGCCGGCCGCCGCACCCTGGACCACGAGAAGCCGCAGGACGGCACGCCCGTGGTCGACGTCGACCGTGGCGGCAAGATCACCTGGCACGGTCCCGGCCAGCTCGTCGGCTACCCGATCGTGGCGCTGCCCGACCCGGTCGACGTCGTGGCGCACGTCCGCCGGCTCGAGGTCGCGCTGATGGCCGTCTGCGGTGACCTCGGCGTCGTCACCGAGCAGGTGGAGGGCCGCAGCGGCGTCTGGGTCCGGGCCGACGACCGCGGGCCCGACCGCAAGATCGCCGCGATCGGCGTGCGGGTGGCCAAGGGCGTCACCATGCACGGCTTCGCCCTCAACGGCGACCCCGACCTCTCCGCGGGCTTCGCCGGCATCATCCCGTGCGGGATCGTCGACGCCGGGGTCACCTCGCTGACCACCGAGCTGGGTCGCGACGTCACCGTGGCCGAGCTGCTGGACCCGGTCGAGTCCGCGATGCGGTCGGTGCTGACTCCCACCCTGGTCGGATGAGCGGTCTGCCGGCGGGCCGCTACGTCGCGCTGACCACCTACCGGCGCAACGGCACCCCGGTCACCACACCCGTCTGGTGCGCCCCGGACGGCGACGTCCGGCTGGTGTGGACCAACCCCGACGCCGGCAAGGTCGAGCGCCTGCGGCACACCTCGGACGTGCTGCTGGCCCACTGCGACGCCCGAGGCCGGGTCCGCGGACCGCACGTCGCGGGCACCGCGACCCTGCTGCCCGGGGACTCCTGGCCACGCCTGGACGCGGCGCTCTCGGCCCGGTACGGCTGGCAGTACCGACTGTCCCGGCTCGGGTCGTCACTGGCCGCCCGCCGGGCGGGACGGCAGGGCCCACTCGGCATCGGCATCGAGATCGCCCCGCGCCGGCCGGACCCCACCCCGGCCGACCGACCCGGTCCCCACTGACCGCAGCGGGGACGGGGTCGGTCAGCTGGCGACGACGTTGACCAGTCGCCCGGGGACCGCGATGACCTTGCGGACCGTCTTGCCCGCCAACAGCTCGGTGATCCGCGGGTCGGCCAGGGCCACCGCCTCCAGGGCCGCGGCGTCGGCATCGGCCGGCACGTCGAGCTGGGCCCGCACCTTGCCGTTGACCTGGACCACGATCTGCACGACGTCGTCGACCAGCAGCGCCGGGTCCGCGACCGGGAACGGCGCCCACGCCGAGGACCCGGTGTGCCCCAGCCGGGACCACAGCTCCTCGGCCAGGTGCGGGGCCAGGGGTGCGACCAGCAGGGTCAGCCACTCACACACCTGACGGGGCACCGGACCGGACTGGCCGTAGGCCTGGGTCAGGTGGTTGGTCAGCTCGGCGACCCGGGCGATGGCCACGTTGAACCGCAGCGTGCCCATGCCGTCGCGGACGCCGTCGACCGCGCGGTGCAGGGCCTTGGCGGTGTCCCCGGTGACCTCGTCGTCGCCGGCCCGGACGTCACCGGTCGTCTCGTCGACGACGACCCGCCAGACCCGCTGCAGCAGCCGCTGCGACCCGACGACGGCCTTGGTGTCCCAGGGGCGGGACTGCTCCAGGGGCCCGGTGGACATCTCGTACACCCGGAAGGTGTCGGCGCCGTAGGCCCCGATCATGTCGTCGGGGGTGACCATGTTCTTCAGGCTCTTGCCGATCTTCCCGTACTCGCGGTCGACCGGCTCCCCCTCGTAGAAGAAGCCGCCGTCCCGCTCGACGACGTCGGCCGCCGGCACGTAGAAGCCGCGCGCGTCGGTGTAGGCGTACGCGGAGATGTAGCCCTGGTTGACCAGCCGCCGGAAGGGCTCCTCGGAGCTGACGTGCCCCAGGTCGAAGAGCACCTTGTGCCAGAAGCGGGCGTACAGCAGGTGCAGCACGGCGTGCTCGACACCGCCGACGTAGAGGTCCACTCCCCCGACGTCGCCCTCGGAGCGCGGACCCATCCAGTAGGCCTCCAGCGACGGGTCGACGAAGCGCTCGTCGTCGGAGGGGTCCAGGTAGCGCAGGTAGTACCAGCACGACCCGGCCCAGTTGGGCATCGTGTTGGTCTCCCGGCGGTACTGCCGCGGACCGTCGCCCAGGTCCAGGGTCGCCGTCGTCCACTCGGTGGCCCGGGACAGCGGCGGCTCGGGCGCGGAGGTGGCGTCGTCGTCGGCGAAGGTCTTCGGGGAGTAGTCGTCGACGTCGGGGAGCAGCACCGGCAGCTGGTCGGCGGGCACGGCGACCGGCAGGCCGGCGTCCGGACCGTCGACGGCGTAGACGATCGGGAACGGCTCGCCCCAGTAGCGCTGCCGGCTGAACAGCCAGTCGCGCAGCTTGTAGGTCGTCGTCGCCTCGCCGTGCCCGTGCGCGACCAGCCAGTCGGTCACGGTGGCGATAGCGGTGGCCTTGTCCAGGCCGTCCAGGGACAGCTGGTCGTTGGAGCTGTTGATCATCGGGCCGGTGCCGGTGTACGCGCCGCCCTCGAAGCCCTCCGGGGGCTGCACGGTGCGCACCACGGGCAGGCCGAACACCTGCGCGAACTCGAAGTCGCGGGTGTCCTCACCGGGGACGGCCATGATCGCGCCGGTGCCGTAGCCGGTGAGCACGTAGTCGGCGATGAACACGGGCAGGTCGGCCCCGGTCAGCGGGTTGACCGCCGTCGTCCCCAGCCAGACGCCGGTCTTCTCCCGACCCTCGGCCTGCCGGTCCAGCTCGGAGCGGCGGGAGGCCTGCAGCTGGTAGGCCGCGACCGCCTCGGCCGGCGTCGGCGCACCGGCGGTCCAGCGCGGGTCGGCGCCCTCGGGCCAGGTGTCGGCGGTGAGCGAGGAGACCAGTGGGTGCTCGGGGGCCAGCACCAGGTAGGTGGCGCCGAAGAGGGTGTCCGGGCGGGTGGTGAAGACCTCGACGTCGCCGAAGCGGACCCGGGCGCCGGTGGAGCGGCCGATCCAGTTGCGCTGCATCTGCTTGAGCGAGTCCGACCAGTCCAACCGGTCCAGGTCTGCCAGCAGTCGCTCGGAGTAGGCGGTGATCCGCATCATCCACTGGGTCAGCGGACGCCGGAAGACCGGGAAGTTGCCCCGCTCGGAGCGGCCGTCGGCGGTGACCTCCTCGTTGGACAGCACCGTGCCCAGCCCCGGGCACCAGTTCACCGGCGCCTGGTTCAGGTAGGCCAGCCGGTGCAGGTCGACGACCTGGCGGCGCTGGACCTCGTCCAGCTCGGCCCACGGACGGTCGAAGGGGTTGGTGTCGGGCTGCCGGGTCCCGGCGTCCAGCTCGGCGACCAGCTCGGCGATCGGCCGGGCCTTGTCGGCGGTCGTGTCGAACCAGGCCCCGAAGACCTGGGTGAAGATCCACTGGGTCCACTTGTAGTAGCCCGGGTCGATCGTGGCGAAGGTGCGGCGGGTGTCGTGGTCGACGCCCAGGCGGCGCAGCTGCGCGGAGATCGCGGCGATGTTGGCCTCGGTGGTGACCCGGGGGTGCTGCCCGGTCTGGACGGCGAACTGCTCCGCCGGCAGGCCGAAGGCGTCGTAGCCCATCGGGTGCAGCACGTTGTGCCCGTCCATGCGCAGGAAGCGGCTGGTGACGTCGGTGCCCAGGTAGCCCAGCGGGTGCCCGACGTGCAGCCCGGCACCGGAGGGGTACGGGAACATGTCCATCAGGAAGGCCTTGGGCCGGTCGGCGACGCGCTCGAACCCCTCGGCCAGCCGGCCGGTCGGGTTGGGCGTGTGGAAGGTGCCCTCGGCCTCCCAGCGGTCCTGCCAGGACAGCTCGATCTGCTGCGCCAGCGCCGGGGTGTAGCGGTGCGGCGGGACGGCGTCGGTGCTGGGCTGGCTCATCGCGGGCTCCTGGGGAGGTCGTGCCGGTGGGTGGGCAGAAAAAAACCCCTCACGCAGGAGGGGCAGCCGTGGTGACCTGGGGTGGTGCGGTCAGCACGGCCTGAGGAGGAGCGGTCCACCGGACACGACCGCGAGGTTACCCGCCCCCGGGGCCGCCGTACGACGTGGCCGGTCGCCGTGGGTGCCCGGCTGGGCCGCTCACCCGGGAGGGGCACGCCGGCGTCCGCCCGCTGAACGTGCGCCCCGGCGAGACCGATGGGGTCCGTATGGCGGTGAGTGGATGGACGGACACCCGGGGACGCACCCGGCTGGCCCTGGTGCTCGGCGCCGGGTACGCCCTGGGTCGCTGCGCGGTGCCCGCCGACACCTGGGCCCCGGTCGGCCTGGCGCTCGTCGCCGCGTTGCACCTGCTGGCCATCGGCTCGTGCCTGGTGGCCGCCCGGCGAGAACCCGGCGAGCGACTGGTCTGGTGGGCGGTCGCCGCGACCTTCGCCGCGAACGTGGTCGGTTCGGGCTGGTCGGCCGCCCTCTCGCTGCAGACGGGCAGGGACCCCTTCCCCTCGGTCGCCGACGCCTGGTGGCTGGCCGCCTACCCCTTCCTGGTCGTCGGCATCCTGGGTCTCTACCGCTCCCGGGTGGCGGCCGGTGAGCTGACCACCTGGCTGGACGCGGCGACTGCCGGTCTGGGGGTCACCGCGGTGGGGGTGGCCCTCTACTCCCTGGCCCCCCAGCACGGCGACCGGCTCTCCGACGCCGCGACCGCGGTGGCGCTCGCCTACCCGATCGCCGACGTCGTCGTCCTGGGCCTGGCGGTCGGGCTGGTCGCGGTCGCCGGCCGACGGGCCGACCACGTCGTGGTGCTGATGACGTCGGTGCTGCTGACCAAGTCCGCCGGCGACCTGGCCCTGGCCACCTCGCAGTCCGGGGGCCCGGCCGGGGCCGGCGTGCTGGCGGAGCTGTGCTTCGTCCTCGCCACGGTGCTGGGCGTGGTCACCGCAGAGCACGCCGGCTCCCGCCCCACCCCGGTCGGCGTCGTCCCGTCCACCCGGGCGGCGCTCACGCCGCTGCTGGGCACCGCGGCCGGGCTGGGGGTGCTGGGCACCCTGTGGGGCGACGGACGGGCCAGCGTCGCCGAGGCCCTGGCCCTGGGGTGCCTGCTCGCCGCCCTGGGCCGCTCGGCCCTGGGCGTGCGGGAGGCCGACCGGCTGCGCGAGGTGCACCGGCAGGCGCACACCGACGAGCTCACCGGCCTGGCCAACCGGCGCGTCCTGGTCTCCCGGCTCCAGGCACTGCTCGACCGGGGCCGTCCCCTGGGCCTGCTGCTGCTGGACCTGGACGGGTTCAAGGCGGTCAACGACGAGCTCGGCCACGCCGCCGGGGACGACGTGCTCCGGCACGTCGCCCGGGTGCTCGCCGAGCGGACCGGGACGGGCTCCACGGCGGCCCGGCTCGGCGGTGACGAGTTCGCCGTCCTGGTGCCCGGCGGCACCGCCGCGGGACTGGTCGACCTGGTGGCCGACCTCGAGCAGCAGGTGTCGGCGCCGGTCGCCACGGCGGGCCGGGTGGTCCACGTGGGGGTGTCCATCGGCGTGGCCGAGGCGGGTCCGGACAACACCGGTCGGCTCCCCGCCGCCGTCGACGTGCTGCGACGGGCCGACGAGGCGATGTACGGCCGCAAGCGCCGACGGCACGGGGACGTCGTCCGCGCCCCGCTCGCGCCGCCGGGCTGAGCAGGGACCGGGCGAGCGCCGCAGGTCACACCTGGTGCTCCGGGGTGTGGGAGGGCCCCGGTCCGGGCAGGATGACCCCCGAGACGATCAACTCGGAGGTGCGTCAGTGTTCCGCAAGAAGAGCCATGCCCAGGTCATCGGGGCCGAACTGCAGGAGGGCCTCGCCCACATCGGTTCGGCGGTCACCGAGGCCGGACGGGCCACGGCGGAACAGCTCGGCCCGCGCGTGGAGGCCGCTGCCAAGTCCGCGCAAAAGACCCTGGAGAAGGACGTCGCCCCGCGCTTCGAGGCCGCCGTCGCCGCCGTGGGCCCGCAGCTCGACGCTGCGCGCGAGGTCATCGTGCCCCGCCTGGAGGCCGCTCAGAAGACGCTGGCCCCCCAGCTGGCGAACGCGCAGAAGGTCTACGAGAAGGACGTCGTCCCGCGCCTGGAGGCCGCCCGCACCCAGGCTGCCGCCGGCATCGCGACCGCCGTCGCCGCGGCCGGCCCCAAGCTGGTCGAGGCGCGCGAGGCAGCCGCCCCCAAGCTCGAGCAGGCCGCCAAGTCCGCGCAGAAGACGCTGGAGAAGGACGTCACCCCGCGCGTCCAGGCCGCCGTCGCCGCGGCCCAGCCCCGGCTCGAGGCCGCCCGGGAGACCGCGGTCGGCTACGCGGCCCCCCGCGCCGCCGCCGTCCGGGACGCCGCCGCTCCGGCGCTGCACAACGCCCGCGGCACGTTGAGCGCCGGCCTGGAGACCGCCCGCGGCGAGCTCGAGGCCCGTCGCGCCGAGCTCACCGCCGCCGCCAGCTCCGCCGGTGGTGCCGTGGCCGCCGCCACGCACGACACCGGCAAGAAGGCGACCAAGGCCCGCAAGCAGGCCGCGAAGGACGCTGCGTCGCTGAAGAAGACCGCCGGCAAGCGGGCGTCCTCGGCCCGCTCGGACGCCGCTGCGGCCGCTGAGGCCGCCCGCGACCAGGCCGCGGCCCGGGTCGCCGAGCTGCGCTCGGCAGCCGAGGCCAACCGCAAGGCCGTGGGCAAGAAGGCCGACAAGCTGTCCAAGAAGGCCGAGAAGCGCCGCAAGGAGCTGGCCAAGGCCGCGAAGAAGGCCGGCAAGGACGTCTCCGCGCAGACGACCGAGCTGAAGTACCGCGTCGGCATCGAGCGCAGGCCGCGCCGCTGGCCGTGGGTGCTGGTGGCCCTCGCCGTCGGCGGGGTCGTGTTCTCCCTCGTCCGCCGGCAGAAGGCCGACGACCCGTGGACCCCCGCCCCCACCGGCGACGGTCCCGTCCCCACCTACCGGGAGGACCCCGTGCCCAGCAGCCCCAGCACCCCCGCCGACGACCCGGCCGACACCTCGACCGAGCCCACCGACGGCGGCACGGCGGTCTCGACCGCCGAGGACGCCCCCGGCGACGCCACCCCGGCCGACACCGACCTGGGCTGGCGGGACGGCGTGCACCACGAGGCCGCCACCGACAAGCAGAACGACCCGAACACCGCGGTGAACACGGTCCCTTCGGCGGAGACCCTGGACAAGCCAGCGCTCGGCCGCGAGGCCGACGACACCGAGGGCGGCAAGCACCAGGCCTGAGCGATGGCCTGGGCGACGCCCGAGCAGGGCCTGAGCACGACCCTGTCAGGGGGCGCACCGGAGCACGGTGCGCCCCCTGACGCGTCTGCGGGCCACGACCGCCCGCCCCGCCCCGGGAGTACCGTGACGGGCATGAGCGACGCGCCGACGACAGCCACCCCGGCGAGCACGGCGAGCATCGACCCGGCCGGACGCAAGCTGCTGCGCCTCGAGGTCCGCAACGCCCAGACCCCGATCGAGCGCAAGCCCGACTGGATCAAGACCAAGCTGCGCACCGGCCCCGAGTACACCGAGCTCAAGTCGCTGGTGAAGCGCGAGGGTCTGCACACGGTGTGCGAGGAGGCCGGCTGCCCGAACATCTACGAGTGCTGGGAAGACCGCGAGGCCACCTTCCTCATCGGCGGTGACCAGTGCACCCGGCGCTGCGACTTCTGCCAGATCGACACCGGCAAGCCCGCGGACTACGACCGGGACGAGCCCCGCCGGGTCGCCGAGAGCGTCGCCACGATGAACCTGAAGTACGCCACCATCACCGGTGTCGCGCGCGACGACCTGCCCGACGGTGGTGCATGGCTGTACGCCGAGACCGTCCGGCAGATCCACGCCTCCATCGAGGGCTGCGGCGTCGAGCTGCTGATCCCCGACTTCAACGCCGACCCCGACCAGCTGGCCGAGGTCTTCTCCTCCCGCCCCGAGGTGCTCGCGCACAACGTCGAGACGGTGCCGCGCATCTTCAAGCGGATCCGACCCGGCTTCCGCTTCGAGCGATCGCTCGCCGTCATCACGGCCGCCCGCGAGGCCGGCCTGGTCACCAAGTCCAACCTGATCCTGGGCATGGGCGAGGAGCCGCACGAGGTCACCGAGACCATGCAGGCCCTGCACGACGCCGGCTGCGACCTGCTGACCATCACCCAGTACCTGCGCCCCAGCCCCCGGCACCACCCCGTGGTCCGTTGGGTCAAGCCGCAGGAGTTCGTCGACTTCGCGGCCCAGGCCGAGGAGATCGGCTTCCCCGGCGTGCTGGCCGGGCCGCTGGTCCGCAGCTCCTACCGGGCGGGCCGGCTGTACCAGCAGGCCGTCGAGGCACGCGGGCTCACCCCCGCCGTCTGAGGCAGGTGCCCCCGGGGTCCGACCCCGGGGGCCTATCCTCAGCCCATGGCACGCAGCAAGCCCACAGACGCCCCCGCCCCGCCGACGAAGGCCGGGAAGGGCGCCTCGGGGTCCACCAAGGTCGACGCCAAGGGCGTCAAGGGCGCCAAGGCCTCCAAGGCCCCCAAGCTCGGCAAGGACGGCAAGCCCAAGGTCGGCCGCTGGTCGAAGATGAAGACCCAGGGCGGCCAGATCAAGCAGGCCTACAAGCTCACGTACAAGAACGACCCCAAGCTCCCTTGGATCATGCTGATCGCCTTCGTGGTGGTCGCCGCCGTGGTCGAGCTGATCGCGGTCCTCTTCGGCGCCCCGCTGCTCTTCATCCCGATCGCCGTGCTGCTGGGCCTGCTCGCCGCGCTCGTCGTCTTCGGGCGCCGCGCCCAGGGTTCGGCCTACCGGCAGGTCGAGGGCCAGCCCGGCGCCGCCGCGTGGGTGCTGGAGGGCATGCGCGGTGACTGGCGGGTCAGCTCCGGTGTCGCCGGCACCCCGCAGCTGGACGCCGTGCACCGCGTCCTGGGTCGCCCCGGGATCATCCTGGTGGCCGAGGGCGTGCCCCAGCGGGTCCGCCCGCTCATCGCCCAGGAGAAGCGCCGGATCGCCAAGGTCGTCGGTGACACCCCGATCTACGACATCGTCGTCGGTGACGCCGAGGGCCAGGTCCCGCTGAAGAAGCTCAGCTCGCACGTGATGAAGCTGCCGCGCAACCTGGACGGCGCGGAGGTCAACAGCCTGGGCAAGCGGATGAACGCCCTCGGTGGTGCCCGGATGCCGATCCCCGGTGGGCCGATGCCGGGCGGCAAGCAGATGTCGGTCAGCCAGCGGCAGATGCGCCGCCGCTGACCCGGCTCCTCCCCCCCACCGTCGACGGGCCCCGCTCCTGCTGGAGCGGGGCCCGTCGTCGTCCGTGCCGGTGTCAGCGGGTGCGGATCACCGCGGTCGAGGTCAGCCGGTCGTGCAGCCCGCGCGCGTCACCGTCGACGACGAGGGCGGGCACCAGCAGCATCAGCAGCGCCGTCCGGACGACGGCCCGCCACACGGCGACCCGCTCCCCCTGCCGGGGGTGGGCCAGCTGCAGGCCCAGCGCCGCCATGCCCGGCGTCCGGCCGACCAGCACCAGCGAGACCACGGTGATCAGACCGAAGGCCAACAGGCTCCAGTTCTCCGGGATGCCCTGCACGACCAGCGCGGCCACCAGGGCGGCCACGACAGCGTCGACGACGAAGGCGACGGCGCGGGTGCTGAAGGAGGCGACGGACCCCGGGCCCTGTGCGGGCAGCCCCAGCGAGGCTCCCCGGATGCGCCCCTGAGAGGGTGGTGTCTCGTCCCTGACCATGCGGCCAGCGTAGGCACCGGACCCCCTGCCCCCCGCCACGAGCACCTCCGCGGCGGGACCCTGCAGGAGTCCGGCGACACGCCGGGGCGCTTGTAACGGCTCGGAAACACGCGAGACACCGGGGGGCAACCCCCCGCTCGTAGCTTCCGGGTCGGCCGTCCGCCCACTCTCGGAGGATCGATGTTCAACAGTCCCGACGAGGTCACCAAGTACATCCAGGACAACGACGTGAAGTTCGTCGACGTCCGGTTCTGTGACCTCCCCGGCGTCATGCAGCACTTCACCATCCCCGCGGAGACGTTCGGCGAGGACACCTTCACCGACGGGCTGGGCTTCGACGGCTCGTCCATCCGTGGTTTCCAGACCATCAACGAGTCGGACATGCTGCTGCTGCCCGACCCGAACAGCGCCTTCGTGGACCCGTTCCGCACGTACAAGACGCTGAACGTCAACTTCTTCATCCACGACCCGATCACGCGTGAGGCCTACTCCCGTGACCCGCGGAACGTGGCCAAGAAGGCCGAGGCCTACCTCGCCAGCTCGGGCATCGCCGACACCGCGTACTTCGGCCCCGAGGCCGAGTTCTACGTCTTCGACTCGGTGCGGCACGACACCTCGATCAACGAGTCGTACTACCACATCGACGCCGTCGAGGGCGTCTGGAACTCCGGCTCGCGCAACGGCGAGAACGGCATGGGCCCGAACCTGGGGTACAAGACCCGCCAGAAGGGCGGCTACTTCCCCGTCGAGCCGACCGACCACCAGAGCGACCTGCGCTCGGCGATGATGGTCAACCTCGCGAACGCCGGCCTCGAGCTCGAGCGCGGCCACCACGAGGTGGGCACCGGCGGGCAGGCCGAGATCAACTACAAGTTCGACACCCTGCTGCGCTCGGCCGACAGCCTGATGCTGTTCAAGTACATCATCAAGAACACCGCCTGGGCCGCCGGCAAGACCGCCACGTTCATGCCCAAGCCGCTCTTCGGGGACAACGGCTCGGGCATGCACTGCCACCAGTCGCTGTGGAAGGACGGCGTCCCGCTGTTCGCCGCCGAGACCGGCTACGCGGGGCTGTCGGACATGGCCCGCCACTACATCGGCGGCCTGCTCAAGCACGCCCCGTCGCTGCTGGCCTTCACCAACCCCACGGTGAACAGCTACCACCGCCTGGTGCCCGGCTTCGAGGCCCCGATCAACCTGGTCTACTCCGCGCGCAACCGCTCGGCCTGCACCCGGATCCCGATCTCGGGCGACAACCCGAAGGCCAAGCGCATCGAGTTCCGCGTGCCCGACCCGTCGGCCAACCCCTACCTCGCCTTCTCGGCGATGCTGATGGCCGGCCTGGACGGCGTGAAGAACAAGATCGAGCCCCCGGCCCCGGTGGACAAGGACCTCTACGAGCTGCCGCCCGAGGAGGCCCTGGGCATCGAGAAGGTCCCGGCCTCCCTCGACGCCGTCCTCGACCGGCTCGAGGTGGACCACGACTACCTGCTCGACGGTGGCGTGTTCACCTCCGACCTGATCGAGACCTGGATCGAGTACAAGCGGGAGCACGAGATCACCCCGATCCGCCTGCGCCCGCACCCGCACGAGTTCGCGATGTACTACGACATCTGAGTCACGCTCGCCCCTGAACTGCGGGTTCTCCGCAGGTCAGGGGCCGTAGTCCGCACAGAGTCCGCGCGAGTCGCCAGCACTGCACCCACGGCGGCTCGCGCGGACTCGTCGCTGTCGGGCCACATGTGCCCGTAGGTGTCCAGCGTCGTCTTCGCGCTCCCGTGCCGGAGCCGGTGCTGCACGACCTTCACGTCGAGCCCGGAGCCGATGAGCAGGCTCGCCAGGTAGTGCCGCAGGCGGTGAAAGCGGAACGCCGGCGGCAGACCCTCCACGCCCCCCGGGCCGCGCGCACCGCCCGCTCGATCGCCCAGGTCGACGTCGGGCGCCCAGTGCCGTCCGTGACGACCCGCTCCCCGCCCCAGCGGCCCACCGCGGCCGACAGCGTCAGGGCGAGCTTGCCCGGAATCGGCAGCGGGGTCCGTGACGTCTCAGTCTTCAGCGGCAGCCCGTCGCCCTGCTGCACCGGCCGCACGACGCCGCGCATGAAGTCGACGTCCTCGACCCGCAGCCCGACGACCTCGGCCGTCCGCAGGCCCACGAACGCCCCGAGCAGCACCGCCGGCCGCAGGTGCTCGGCGACCGCGTCGTGCAGCCCTCACACCTGCTCAGTGGTCGCCACGTAGGGCCGCTGCTGGCCAGCGCCCGGACTGGTCAGCCTCAAGCACGGGTTCCGCGGGATCAGCCCGTCGTGCACCGCGTCGTTCGTGAGCTGAGACATTCGGGAGTGCAGCGCGTAGACGTAGCTGTCTGCCAGACCCTGGCCCTTGAGCCCCGCGGTCCACGATCGGACGTCGGACGGCTTCACCGTGGCGAGCCGGCGGTCACCGAACGCCGCCGTGTAGTGCGCCAGGTGCACGTCGGCCTGCCGCACCGCGCTTGGCCGCCGGGTCGCGTAGCCTGTCAGTCAGGTGGTCGCCCAGTCCCCCACCGTCGTCCGCGCGGTGTCCGGGTCCACGTAGCTGCAGGTGACCACGCTCGTCGTGACCTCGTCGAGCCAGCGCTGCGCGTCGAGCTTCCGGTCGAAGTGCCGGGCGTGCTCCCGACCACCGTCGTCCCGGTAGCGGACCCTCCAGCGACCGTCAGCCCTCTTCGCGATGCTGGCCGTCGCCGCCGCCCTCCCCCGCCTCATCACCTTCGTAGATGGTGTCGAGTTCCGCCTGCAGCTCGGGATCCGGCTCGACTAGGGCGTGGCCGATGTCGAGCATCCCCCGGGCCTCCTCCCGCAGTCCCATGGCGGCAGCCAGGCGAGCGCGAGCCTGCTCTAGCGCGAGCTTCAAAGCTGCAACATCGTCCTCCGCAGCCCTGACCCGTGCCTCGCGCTCGGAGAAAAGACCGTAAGCCTGGGCGAATACGTCGGTCTGGTCGATGCTGATCAGGCTCCTCCAAGCGTCGACGCTGCATAGAAGCCACGCGCATGGTGAGGCTGGCCAGGGTGCGGTCCTTCTCCTCAGTGGTGACCGGGCGAGGGGTGCGGCGCGGCACCCGGGGCCGGTGGAGCTTGCGCATCGGGATGTCGGCCCGGGCCTCCTCGTTGTCCACGAGCCAGGAGAACGACGCTTTCACCGCGGCGAAGTACGTGGCCCGGGTGTCAGCGGACTCCAGCCCGGCGACGTAAGTGACCAGGGCGGCCTGGGTGAGCTCGGTGGGTAGCTGCTCGACGTTTCTGGACAGCACGGTGACCACGCGGCGGCGCTCAACGACGGTGCGCTCACTGCTGCCCTCCGACCGCATCCGCAGCTGCCAGGCGTCCAGCAGGCGGGCGCTGGCCGCTTCCCGCACCGGCAGGGGCAAGACGGTGTCCGCCGGCGGTGTGGGCGGCGTGGCGGCACCCGGGGGCACGGCGACCCGGCCGGCCACCTGCACCCGCTGTCGCGGCCGCGCCCCTACCGGTGCTGTCCGGGCAGCTCGAGCTGCCCGGCCAGGTGTCACTGCAGCAGCCACGCCAGTACATCCGGATTGTTCACCAGTGCTGCGAGCAGCGGTGCGGTGAGGCCGGCGACGGTGTACTCCTTGACGGTGAATCCACCGTGCTTCTGCCGGGCCTTGGCTACGAGCTTGGCGTAGGCGTTGGGTTCAGTGCCGCAGGCCTGTAGGCAGCAGTGCAGCAGCTCGTGCACCAGGTTGATCCGGTTGGCATCCATCGAGTGCGCCGGGTTGAGACCGATGACGTGCTGTGCGTGTCCGGAGAACGCCACCCACTCGTTCTCGTCATCGATGTCAGCCTCGTCGCTGACAGCCCGGATCGCCGCGGCGTCGAGCAGCACCCGAAACCCGACGGCGCCCACTCGGACGGTGGTCGGGATGGGCGGTGCGACGACGGCGACGACCGCGGCGTTATTACCCGATTCGGGCTCCTGGGACACGAGTCCTTCAGCTTCTGTGGAAAACATATATCTCTGAGAGGGTGGAGCTGGGGCCCACTCATCAGCGCGAACAGTTTCGACTGCGGCCCCGGCGAAACATTCCCGACCTCCGCCGACGGCCGGGACGACCAACTCACGGGGGAGCAAGGCAATGCCACGTCGGACGGTGACAGTTACCCGCATCTGGGCCTACGACCGCAGGAAGCTCGACAACATCAAGGACCTCTCGGCGCTGCCCGGAGACCAAGACGTGCTGCACCACGTGCACGCCTACTTCCGTGACATCCCCGCCCACGAGCTGGTCGACCACCCCAAGGAGCGGTACGTCCGCATCGAGAAGGTGACGCCGGCCGGCCGAACAGTCCTGGTAGAGCTCGAGGCGGGCCACTTCGGCGAGCGTGGCCGTACCCGGGACGTCAACACCGGCGCCCAGACAGGGGAGCGCGACGTCCACGAGTCGTCAACCGCCCTCGTCCGCGCACTGTTCGTACTGCCCGAGCGGTCGACGAGCTTGCTGCTGTTCCTGGAGACATCCACCGGCGGTAGCGCCTCCTGGGCCATGGTCGAACCGCTCCGCAAGCACTTGCGAGACCGGTTCGGCGACTTCACCTGGGACAGCGAAGGTCTCGTCGTGCCCGGTGCCTGGATGCAAGCGGCCAACCTGGTCGAGGTGACCGCGGTCATGCACAACCACAGCCCCGACATCGCCTCCAAGGGAGTGCCCAAGGTGGTCGGCAACCTGCGCCACGAACTGGTCCCCCTCCGCGGGGCCAAGACCTTCCCGCGCGGTCTCTTCGACGGGCTGGTGAGCGGTAAAGTAAAGCGAGGCGCGCTGTTCGGGGTCAAGTCCAAGGACATCGACGACATCTTCGTGCGCTTGGAACGCGACGGCCGCAGGAAGACCTTCGCCCTCGGCGACACAGGTGCACCCTTGGCCCGGTGGGTCCTGGCAAAGCCGGGGGACCCGGAGCCGTCGACAGCCGCGGCCGTCGACTTCTTCTTCGACCTCGCACCCGACCTCCTAGAGGCTGTCGGTACCGACTGGCAGGCTGGGGACCGCTTCGGCGACTGGTCGAAGGAGGCGATGAACCTCAAGTCGGAGGTGGCGAAGTGAGCAAGTTCTCGGTCCTGCCCGTGATCCGGGATCACCTCGACACGCTGGAGGATGAGCGCACCGGCAACCGCCGCTGGCAGGACTGGGCCGTCCTCTACGGGATTCCCGTCGGTGCCGCGACGGTGATCATCTGGTGGGACGTGCGACTGCAGGGCATCGGTGAGGTCGTTGGCGGGCTGTCCATCCTGGCTGGGTTCCTCTTCGGCCTGGTGGTCTTCGTCTTCCAGCTCCGCATGGGGGCCGCCGCGGACCCTCGGGTCGCTCCGCAGGGCCTCCTCTCTAGGTTGCTCGACCAGCTCTTCGCGAACATCAGCTACGCCGTCGTCGTCGGGTTCATCACCGTGGTCGTCGCCATAGCGGCCAGCGCGACCCGCTCCCCAGACAAGGCCGGTGACCTGGAGGCCCTCAACAGGTGGTGGTCTGCCTCGATCGTGATGCTCGGCGTGCACCTCACGCTGCTCCTCGGGATGGCACTGCGCCGTCTTCGGCGGGCCTACGCAGAGCTCACGCGCTGACTTGGCCCGCAGATGTTGCAGATACTCACGATCTTGGTCCCCCTCCTCGCCGCGGCATTAACCAGCTGGCGTTGGCCCACCCTGCAGCGTCGCGTGCGCGCTCACGCGGAGTTAGTGAAAGGGCTTCCTGAGGGGTCCGACCGGGACCTTCGCCGCGTCCTAGACAGGGAGATCCAGGCCCTTGCTGCACGAGAGGAGCGACGTCTCGATGGCGGGTCGGAGCGATGGAACGCAGCACTGCGCGGCGGCTTCATCCTCACGTCCTTCGCTGCCCTCGGTGTTGTTTTCGTCGACCGGGACCAAGACATCCGTGAGTTCACCCCGGCCAGCGTGCTGCCGATCTATCGGGACGCCTTCCTGCTCGCCGGTTCCCTGCTGGTGCTCTTCATAGCCATCGCATTCTTGTGGTGGATCACGGGTCAACTGCTGAGCCTCCTCATCCCCCTGAGCCGGGCGGTGAGACGATCGCTGGATGAGCGGGCGGACAAGATGCGCGCGGGGCTGGAGACCACTGCCACACACCCCGCTCACCCACCCAAGACGGACGCTCACCCCGACGCTGACTGACTGGCAGCCGCGAGGTACCCAGCCGCCTGGTCCGCCCTCGCTGTGCAGAGGTGAGGGGCACCCCCTCCCCGGGGTACGGGTCTCGTCACCGCTAGACCTGCTCCCGCCACAACGTCCGACTCTGGGACTTTCCGGCCGCGTTCCGCAGACACGCTGTCGCGGGGTCTCCGCTGGGCCATCCGGCCGGGGGCAGGTTCCTCGCCAGCGGCCGTAGAGTCAGAGAGTGCCGCGAGCGCCCCACCGGTGTCTGTCCTGCGGCACCTCGATCCCCGCAGGCAGGCGCTTCTGCCGGGTCCACGCTGCCGATCATGAGGAGCAGCGAGGAACGCGGGCGCAGCGCGGCTACGGCGGTACCACCGGACGAAGCGGGCGCGCCTCGTGCCGTCGTCGAGGCCGGCGGCGCGCTGTGCTGGCGTTGCGGTCTACTGATCCAGGCCCGGCCGGCCGTGGCACCTAGGCCACGACGACGTCGACCGCTCTCGGTACCGCGGGCCAGAGCACGAGCGGTGCAACACGAGCGCCGCAGCGGTGTCCGTTCACTGACGAACTGCCGTGCGAGACCGGTCGAGTGGATGCCATTCCGGCAGCTCCCCCAGGGGTGGGGGGTCACCCCCTCCCCGCCCCTGCCGCTGTGGTCACCGCCGGTACTGCAGAAAATCCCGGGCGAGGGTCTGGAAGGGACGCAACATCGGCCCTATCTCGGCCCAATCGCCCGGGCCAGGCGGCCCATCGGGTCGATACTGGTCTCTCTGGGGGCCGTTCTGGCCCCGCTGTCCCTGAGGAGTGACCGCCGTGGCAGGGGTGGGCCCGCCCGCCAAGCACCCCACTCTTGGCAGGCGTCGTCGGCAGAGTCTGCCTTTGACATCACTGCCCGCCGGCGGCCTCGGGAGCCGACGTGCCCCGAGGTGGCCCCTACCTGCCGACACTCGCCTCGAGGTGCGTCAGGGGCTGGCTGAGGAGCGCCAGCGTGAGGCCCAGGCCGAGCTCGACGATTGCCAGGACGGGCGCAGTCGCCGGCGCATTGAGCGCGAGATCACCGCAGCGGCCACCGTGGCCGCTGAGTGCGCAGCCAAGCTGGCCCAGATCGACCTAGAGAAGGCGATGTGGCGCGACTTGTGGCGAACCCGCAGGCCGCCGCGTGGGAGGGGATGGGCTCCGGGACAGCTCGCGAGGTTGCCACCTACGTCCGCTTCAAGGTGCGCGGCGAGCTCGGCGACATGGAGGCCGCGAAGGAGTCCCGGCAGTGGTCTGGCCGACTTGGGCTCAACCCGCAGGCGCTACTGCGCCTGCGGTGGGAAGTTGAGCGCACCGAGAAGGCCGAGGCGCGTGGGGCGCCACGCCGTAAGCCCGCCGCGGCCGGACGGTCGACCACACCCCGGCTTGACCCCCGGGCGATGCTGCACGCCGTCCCTGACGCGCCGGCCACGCCACGGTCCCCCATTGCATGACGAGAGCCATGGCGCACGGACGGCGGCGCGCACCACAAATGACCTGGGCCGTCGACCTCGCACACTGTCAGTGGTCGACCGGGGCTCCGGAGTTCTCAGCGACGGCGCAGCGGCACGACATTGTCCGGGCGAAGCGCCACCTGGTCCGCGGCCGTGACAGGCGGCTTGGTCCGCCGCGCGGGTGCTGTGGCGTAGCGGGCGAGCTCGCGCTCCAGGTCTGCCCCGTAACGGTGCATCGCGCGGGCGGCTTTGGCCACGTCGAAGCGAGGACCGTAGGCGAGCTCGAACATCTTCCGCAGCGCGCGAGGCCGTTCCGGCTGTCGGAGATCCCACCCCGGCTCCTGCGTGCGCCAACCGCGCACCCCGATCTGCTTGTGCAGCCCGCGCCTGCGGTCGACGTCGATGAGGCCAACCTCGTACGCCCGCCAAACCAGAGCACCCAGGGACATGCCCCATCGCTGCTTCAACGGGAGGAGCTGCTGGAGAGTCAGGCCCTGGGGGATCTCCTCCAATGCTGCGTCTCGGGGGAAGAGGAAGGCGCCGGCGAAGCGGTCGGCCTGGGCCTCGACGTCGTCGGCGAGAGCCGGCAGTCCCGCCCCGCTCCGGTGCATGACGAGGTGGCCGAGCTCGTGAGCTGCCGTCAGCCGGAGCCGGTCCCAGCTCCCGGTGGCGGCAATGGCCATGATCGGTCGCTCCAGGGCCGGGCCGGTCCAGGTTGTGAAGGCGTCAATCTTGCCGCTGTCGATGGGTTCGACCGAGTAGACGAAGACACCGGCCTTCTCTAGGGCATTGACGACGTTCGGGATGACGGCGTCTGGTGCGATGGAGAGAGCGGCCCGGGTCTGCTGGGCTGCTTCCTCGATGTCGGTGGTCGAGTGAGCCGGCACACGGTTGACCGGCGGATCCACGAACCGAATCAGGTGATGAGCCAGCTCGTGGGCGACCTCGGCACGCCGACGAACCAGGGTCAAGTCCGCTTTGGTGGTCTTCCGAGCCCGATACCGCATGGAACCGTCGCTGAGTTCCTCAGGGACGGGCGTGGTGAAGAAAGCAGGCGGCATGAGGAGGTAAGCGCTGAGCGCCTCGGGAGTCACGGCCGTTGTCGTCGGCCCACCCGTCTCGATTTGGGTGAGCCGAGCACCGGTGATGCCGAGGTGCGAGGCCAGCACGCCGCTCTTGATGCCGCGCAGCTCCCTCGCCTGCTTGACGCGGGAGCCGTTGATCATGCGAGGTCCGGCCCGTCATCATCGCCGTCGCCGGCGATGTCGTCGCGCACGACGAACTCGTCGAGGTCATCGACGCCATCCTGAGGATCAACGGCCACCCATGTGCTGCCGGCCTGGGCGAGCTGGTCGGGAACAGGCAGGCGCCAATGGAAGCCGGCCAGGGCGGCGCGTTCACCGGGCGCTGCCGGCAGGAGGAGATGCTGCACGACCTCTCCATCGGCAGTCACGTGCCAGGTCCACTGCAAGGTGATCCTGGACGGGGCAATCTCATCGCCGAACAGGGCGAGGTTGGCGGCGAGCTCCTGGCCTCGCTTGCGGCTCGTGGGCTGGGCGACGCGAAGCCCATCGGGCTTCTTCATCACGCGCAGCCGTACGTTCCGCGCTGGGTCCAGGGATAGGTACACGCTGTTGCGGTCAGCAGGGTTCGCGTCGTCAGGGTCCAACAGCCCCTCGGCCTCTAGTGCCGCTCGGATCACTGCACGCACCTCGTCCGGGAGGAGCGCATCGCCGACTCCGCGAGGGAAGATCGAGACGCGGGCTTTGGCCGTGAAGACTGCCGTCTCAACGATGTGAGGGAGCTTCGGGGCCAAAGCCAGGACAGAGTGCAGAGCCTGTGCGCCAGTGGCGTAGGGGTGTGCATCCACGACTTAAAATTAAGCGCTAAAAGCACACTTGGCAAGTGGGGCCAGCCAGCTGCGTGATGTCTGTGCTTCGGACAGGCAGCCGGGACTGCTGGACTGCGGGAGCGCCGCGCGTGGGTCGACGGAGACCGTCCCGTGACCAGCCTGGCCCTCCGCCGACGACGGCGAAGGTGGGTAGCCCGAGAACCGCCGCCCGGACCTCTGCGTCGTCGACCTCGGTGTACAGCACAGTCATGGCTACCGAGGCGTGCCGGAGGGCCTCTTGGGCCACCCGCAGGTTGCCGTCGGCGGCCCGCAAGGTGCTCGTGCCAAACCAGTGCCGGAGCTGGTGTGCCGTGCAGGGCAACCCAGCTCGGTCGAAGGTCTTGGACGCGGTCTGGGAGCTGCGGACACTGCGGATGTGCTCGCCAGCCCGCCCGTGGGCCTCAAAGGACGGGAACCACCACCCGCGGTTGGGGTAGCCGGCGGCCTCCTCCGCGATGAGAGGGTGCAGGGGCAGTACAGCCACGACACCGCCCTTCCCACCGATGCGCAGCGTCTGGTCGTAGAGGTCGATGCCCCCGCCTCGGACCCGCGCGATCTCGCTGACTCGCAGTCCCTGGAAGGCGGCCCTCAGGATCCAGGTGCGGGTCGCCGTCGGTTGACGGTGTCGAGCACCGTCGTCAGCTGCTCGTCGGTGACCGGCCGGGGAAGCCGGCGGGGGACACGGGGACGGCGCATCCGGGTCATCGGGTTCTCTGACAGCAGCCCTTCGTCGTCAACGAGCCACCGGAACCAGGCTCGTACCGCCCCCCAGTACGTGGCCCGGCTGCCGACACCCGGGATACCTGCCAGGTAGCCGGCCACGTCGTCAGAGGTGAGAGCGAGCGGGTCGCGGTCGACGACAGCCGCAACCCGCTCCACCACCCGCCGGCGTTCGGTGTACGTGCGTGGCAGGACACCTTCGGCTCGTCGGGAGATCACCCAGCGGTTGAGCAGGATGGTCGTGGTCTCCGTGATCACCTCGGTAGTCGTCACAGCTCGCTCCCCCTGCGGATGGCGCCCAGGACGCGCAGGGCCCTCTCGAGCGCGGCCGCGAGTATGACAGCGGAGGCCGGCTCGAGCTCCGTTAAGTCGAACACCTGCTCGTCCACCCACAGGTACGGCTCGCCGACCGCCCAGCTGAGGCCTACTGGAGTGAGCGCCTCCTCGTCGCACGCGATCACGACGGCCTTGTCCACGGTGAGCCAGTGCTGGCGGGCGACCAGCCCGTCGTCGCGTCGGCCCCTCCCATCGAAGGCGTGGCCGGCGGGCCGGTCACACCATGGCGAACAACCAGGGGCCAACGCGTCGCTCCGTGCTCCGGTGTTGTGGTCCTCCCGGGCGGTCACGCCGCGAGTCCCGCCGTCTGTGCGGCCCACTGGATCGCCGTGAAGTACGCCACCGAGATCGGCTGAGAAAGGGCCGCGGCACCCAGCACTGCCGCCAGGGCACGGAGGTTGGCGCCGCGGCGGTGGGTCAGACGGCACCGGTGTCGGGGGGCGCGGTGGGCGCCCACGTCGCGTCTCCCGGTCGGGTGACTCGTTTGGGAGGCGCCCAGGAATGGGTGACTCCTCCGGGCGTGCAGCTCTACGGCAGTCGCGGGCGCATGTCCCTCTGTGGGGTGGTGACGCGTGTCAACAGCATCCGTCATCATGATCTTGGGTCCTCGTCCTGTAGCCGGGTCGTGGATCAAGGCCTGGTCGGGTGCTCCAACACCTGGCGAGGCCGGCCTACATCTGAGAGTCAGTCCGCAGTCAGTCCGCAACTAGTCCGCAAGAGACCCACCGATAGCCATATGCGACCGTCAGTCTCAGCACACATATTCGCCGCTTGGGCCGTAGAACCGTCTCCTCCCATACGCAACCGTCGATGTGCTCGGAGGTCGCGATTTACTACGACATCTGATCCACCGGCACGCGACCGCGGCCCCCGACCTCACCCGAGGTCGGGGGCCGCGGTGCGTCTGCCCGTCGGAGGGTCGGGGGCGGCCGGGTGGACGACCCGGCCGGGACGTGTCCACCACCAGGGCGCGACCTGCCCGAGCCGACCGGCGGTCTCGGCACTCCTCGCCGTCGAATCGACATGTCTCCCCGCACTAACGTCGAGTCAACACCCGACCACGAGGAGCAACCGATGGCCCGCACCACCCCTGCCCCTCCCCGCCCCGAGCTGGCCCTGGTCGGCGGCTGCGCGTGCGCGGGCCCCCGCTGCTCCATGAGCGGTCCCTGCCTGGACGCGGCACTGTCCGACGAGCGCTTCGCGGTCTGGGCCCCGCGCCGCCGGACCCGCCTGCGCCTGGCCTCCTGACCCACCCGCCGGCTCCCCTGAGGGACCCGGTTTTTCGACTCAACTAGTTCCGCATGTGTCCGTAGTGAGGTCGTCGGCACCACCGCCACGACCACGCCGAGGAGCCACCGTGCTGGGACGACCCAAGACCCGGGTGACCACGACCCACCCCGCCGACGTCCCCCGCGACGTCGAGGCGCTGGAGGAGGTCATCGCCGCGCTGGACTCCGGGGTCTCCGACGAGGCCTCGGCGCACCGCGTCGTCGTCGCCACGCTGGTGCGGGCCCTGGGCCTGGACTACGGCGCCGTCTGGCTGCCGGGCCCCGGTGGCCTGGTGCTGGCCCACGAGACCGGGCCGCTGGTCCCGACCATGGAGCGCTCCTGGGACCGGGCGCGGGTGCTCACCCGGGAGTCCGGGCTGGGCGGCCAGGCACTGGCCCGCCGCACCCCGGTCCTGGCCGGCCCCACGACGGACGCCGCCACCTGCACCCGCTGGGCCACGGCCTCGGCCGCCGGGGCGGGCCAGGGGTGCTTCCTGCCGGTCCTCGAGGACGGCGAGGTGGTGGCCCTGCAGGAGTTCTACGCCCGCACCGAACTGCCCTTCTTCGGCGCCCGGGCGGAGAAGTGGGAGGCCCTGGCGCGGCTCACCGCGCACGCCCGCCGCCGCGCGCTGGCCGAGGCGCTGCTCCAGGAGACCGTCGACGACCGCCTCGCCGTCACCTCCGTCGTCACCGAGATCGGGAACGCCACCACCCAGGCCGACGCCCTGCGCACCGCGCTGGACACCGTCCGCAGCGCCTTCGGGTGGGCCTACGGGTCGTTCTGGGCGCTGGACACCGTCAGCGGCCTGCTCCGCTTCGAGACCGAGTCCGGTTCCGCCGGGGCCGAGTTCCGCGAGGTCACCCTGGGCGCCAGCTTCGCCGAGGGCGTCGGGCTGTCCGGGCGGGCCTGGCGGGCCCGCGACCTGGTCTTCGTCCGCGACCTCGCCGAGATCACCGACTGCGTGCGGGCGCCCGCCGCTCAGCGGGCCGGCGTCCGGTCCGGGGTGTGCTTCCCGATCACCATCGGCGGTCAGGTCATCGGCACGATGGACTTCTTCACCACCGCCACCATCGACCTGTCCGAGTCCCGCGCCTCGGCGCTGCGCAACGTGGCCCAGCTGGTGTCCCAGCGCCTGGAGGTCGTCCGCCGCACCGAGAACGACGCGACCAACGCCCGGGCGCTGCTGGACACCGTGGCCCGGCTCCGTCAGGCCGCCGACGACGCCGGCCGGGTGGCCGAGGCCGCCGTTGGCCAGGCCGCCGCCATGACCGCCGAGGTCGACGCGCTGGGCGAGGCGTCCACGGCCATCGGCGAGGTCATTCGGATCATCTCCGGCATCGCCGACCAGACCAACCTGCTGGCCCTCAACGCCACCATCGAGGCCGCCCGGGCCGGGGAGCTGGGCCGCGGGTTCGCCGTCGTGGCCAACGAGGTCAAGGAGCTGGCCCGGGAGACCGCCGGCGCCACCCAGCGGGTCGCCGACCAGATCGCCGGCATCCAGGACACCACCCGCTCGGTGTCCGCCGGGATCCTGGCGACCAGCCAGCAGATCGGCCAGCTGGACGCCGTCCAGGCCCGGATGGGCGACGTGCTGGAGGAGCAGGCCCGGATGGCGGCGGCCTTCGAGGGCTGAGGCGACCCGGCGCCCCGTGTCGGGGCGCCGGGTCTGCGGTCACAGGACGAAGAGCATCTCCTGGTAGGTGGGCAGCGGCCACAGGTCGTCGGCGACCAGGGACTCGACCTGGTCAGCCGCCGCCCGCACCGAGGCCATCGCCGGCAGCAGGGCGTCGCGGGCGTGCTCTGCCTCGGCCGACGCCCCGTGCCCGGTCTCCGCGGCCAGCGCCGAGCGGAGCACGGCCAGCCCCTCGCGCAGCTGCGCCAGCGGGGCGCTGATCTCCTCCAAGGGAACCAGGTCCGGCTCGAGCCCGACGGCCTTCAGAGCGGCCAGGTTGGTGGCGATCTCGGTCTGGTGCCGGACCGCCGCCGGCAGCACGGACGTCGTCCCGATCTCCAGGGTCAGCCGGGCCTCGACGCCGATGGTGAGCGCGTACTGCTCGAGGCCGATCTCGTAGCGGCTGTGCATCTCCCGGTGGCTGAAGACCCCGTACCGGCTGAAGAGCTCCAGCGCCGGCTCGCTGACCAGCTCGGGCAGCGCGTCCAGCGTCGTGCGCAGGTTGGGCAGACCGCGCGCGGCCGCCTCGACCTGCCACTCCTCGGAGTAGCCGTCCCCGTTGAAGACGACGGCCCCGTGGTCGCTGATCAGCTCCTCCAGCAGCTTCTGGACGGCGGTGTCGAACGCGGTGCCCGCTGCGACGGCGGCCTCCAACGTGGTGGCGATGTGGTCCAGCGCCTCGGCCATGATCGTGTTGAGCGTGACCATCGGCCCGCCGACGGACTGCAGGGAACCGGGCGCGCGGAACTCGAAGCGGTTGCCGGTGAAGGCGAACGGGCTGGTCCGGTTGCGGTCGCCGGGGTCGGTGGGCAGCACCGGGAGGGTGTCCACGCCGATCCTCAGCGTGCCCTTCTCCTTCGACGAGGTCGCACCGCCCTTGGCCACCTGGTCGAACACCTCGGCCAGCTGGTCGCCCAGGAAGATCGAGATGATCGCCGGCGGTGCCTCGTTGGCGCCCAGCCGGTGGTCGTTGCTGGCCGAGGCCACCGACGCGCGCAGCAGGCCCCCGAACTTGTGCACCGCGCGGATGACGGCTGCGCAGAAGACCAGGAACTGGGCGTTCTCGTGCGGGGTCTCACCCGGCAGCAGCAGGTTGCCCTCGGAGGCGTTGCCCAGGGAGAAGTTGACGTGCTTGCCCGACCCGTTGACGCCCTCGAAGGGCTTCTCGTGGAAGAGGCACTCCATGCCGTGCTTCTGGGCGATCCGCTTGAACGTGGTCATCAGCAGCTGCTGGTGGTCCGCGGCGACGTTGCCCCGCTCGAACACCGGCGCGATCTCGAACTGACCGGGGGCGACCTCGTTGTGCCGGGTCTTGGCCGGGATGCCGAGCTTGAACAGCTCCCGCTCGGTGTCCATCATGAAGCCGAGCACCCGCTCGGGGATGGCCCCGAAGTAGTGGTCGTCGAACTCCTGGCCCTTGGGCGGCTTGGTGCCGAACAGGGTGCGGCCGGCGTTGAGCAGGTCGGGGCGGGCCAGGTGGAAGTGCCGGTCGATGAGGAAGTACTCCTGCTCGGCGCCGCAGTAGGAGACGACGGCGTCGGGCTGCTCGTGCCCGAACAGCCGCAGGACCCGCTCGGCGTGCACGGCCATCGACTGCTGGGAGCGCAGCAGCGGGGTCTTGTGGTCCAGGGCGTCACCCTGCATCGACACGAAGACCGTCGGGATGCACAACGTGTTGCCGTTGGGGTTCTCCAGCACGTAGGCCGGGCTGGTGACGTCCCAACCGGTGTAGCCGCGGGCCTCGAAGGTGTTCCGCAGCCCGCCGCTGGGGAAGCTGGAGGCGTCCGGCTCGCCCTGGGTGAGGGTCTTGCCGGCGAACTCGGCCAGCGCCGAGCCGTCCCCGGCGGGCTCGAGGAAGCTGTCGTGCTTCTCCGCGGTCAGGCCGGTGAGCGGGTAGAAGACGTGCGCGTAGTGGGTGGCCCCCTTCTCCATGGCCCAGTCCTTCATCGCCGAGGCGACGGCGTCGGCCACCAGCGGGTCCAGCGGGGCCGCGTGGTCGATGGTGGCCAGCACGGAGCGGTACACCGACTTGGGCAGCCGCTTCTGCATGACGGTCTTGGAGAACACGTTGGCCCCGAACACCTCGCCGGGGGTCTCCCCCAGGTCGAAGCTGACGGCGGGCGGTACGTACGCCTCGACGTCCTTGATGGCCTGCAGACGGACGGCGTTGCCGCTCATGGGCGCTCCTGGCTCGACGGCCGGACCTGTCGGTCCCGGTCCTGCGCCATGGGACCAAGTCCCCGGATCGGGCGTGTTTCCCGGTCGTGAACACCGCGCACGGGCCTGACCTGCGGGTGTTCAGGACCCCCACCGGGCTGGGCATGACCAGGAGCATGCCGCTGCCTGAGCCCCGGGGTCCCCTCTCCTCCGCGCTGTTCGCCGACCTCGTCGGTGGCCGGTCGATCTCCCCCGCCACCCTCGCGCTGGCCGACCAGGCCGCCGCCACCCCCGTGCCGCTGGCCGACGACGACCTGCAGATCACCCTGCACACCTGCTACGAGCTGCACTACCGCGGTTTCCCCGAGGTCGACGAGCGCTGGGAGTGGGACCCGGACCTGCTGCGCCTGCGTGCGGTCCTCGAGGACCGGTTCGAGGCAGCCCTGCACGAGGCGGCCGACCGCTGGGTCGACGACGTCGCCCCGGCCGGGGAGACGGTGGACCGGCAGCTGGCCGCCATGGTGTCCGCCGACGACGGGCCGTCGCTGTCCTCGTTCATGGCCAAGCAGGCCGACGAGCGCCAGTGGGCCGAGTTCCTCACCCTGCGGTCGGTCTACCACCTCAAGGAGGCCGACCCGCACACCTGGGCGATCCCGCGGGTGACCGGCCGGGCCAAGGCCGCGCTGGTGGAGATCCAGGCCGACGAGTACGGCGGCGGCTCCGCCGTCCGGATGCACTCGGCCCTGTTCGGGCGCCTGATGCGCACCTTCGGCCTCGACGACACCCACGGCACCTACGTGGACGCCGCCCCGGCCGAGCAGCTGGCCACGCTGAACGCGATGAGCTTCTTCGGACTGCACCGACGCCTGCGGGGGGCCACGATCGGCCACCTGGCGCTGCTGGAGATGACCTCCACCGAGCCCAGCCGCCGGTACGCCGCCGGCCTGCGCCGCCTGGCCAAGGGCGACGACGCCACGCTGTTCTACGACGAGCACGTCGAGGCCGACGCGGTGCACGAGCAGGTCGCCTCGGTGGACATGTGCGGGTCGCTGGTGCGCGACGAGCCGCAGGTGCACCGCGACGTGCTCTTCGGTGCCGCGGTCGCGCTGGAGCTGGAGACCCGGGCCGGTGCCCGGGTGCTGCAGGAGTGGACGTCGGGCCGGACCGCCCTGCGCACCGTCGCCGGGGTCCCCGCGCACGCCTGACCACGTGGACGCCTGACCCGCCGCAGACGACGGCCCGCCCCCCACGTGGGAGGCGGGCCGTCGTGGCGTCTCAGGACTCCTCGGCCTCCAGGGCGGCCAGCCGGGTGGCCGGTCGTTCCTTGCGGGGTGCCGACGGCGCGGAGAAGCCGGACCGCTTGTGGCTGCCGTCGCAGAAGGGCTTGAGCCCGGACTTGCCGCAGCGGCACAGCGCGACGACGTCGCGGCCCGGGTCGAACTCGTTGCCGTCGGCGTCGACGAGCCGGAAGTCACCGCGGACGACCAGCGGGCCGTCGCGGTAGGGGGTGATGGTGGCGGGCTCACGGTCGTCGGGCACGGTGCTGCCATTCCCCACGGGCCCGGGGGTCCAACCCCCCGGGCGGCCGCGGCGTCCCGACGGTCCCGGCGGGTCAGGACCCGTCGGGCTCGAGGCCGTAGAAGACCTGCTCGACGACGGTGCGGGCGTGCCGGGTCGCGCGGCGGTAGTCGTCGAGGAACTCCCCCGGATCGACGTCCGCGCCGTAGCCGCTGGCCCGGGCGACGCCGGACAGCTCCAGGCCGGGGCGGGGCAGCTGGTCCCCCGGGCGGCCGCGGACCAGGAAGACCGCGTTGCGCGCCTGGCTGGCCCGCTCCCACGCCTCGCGCAGCGCCGCCACCTGCTCGCCGGTCAGCAGCCCGTCGGCGGCCAGCACGTCCAGCGCGGCGATGGTCGGGGTGACCCGCAGGCCCGGGTGGTCGTGGGCGTGCTGCAGCTGCAGCAGCTGCACGGTCCACTCGACGTCGGCCAGCCCCCCGCGACCCAGCTTGGTGTGCGTGGCCGGGTCGGCGCCGCGGGGCAGCCGCTCGCTCTCCACCCGGGCCTTGATCCGCCGGATCTCGGCGACCTGGGCGTCGGTGAGGCCCTCGGCCGGCCAGCGCATCGGGTCGACCAGGTCGCAGAACTGCCGGCCCAGCTCCTCGTCCCCGGCCACCGGCTCGGCCCGCAGCAGCGCCTGCACCTCCCAGACGGAGACCCAGCGGGCGTAGTACTCCCCGAACGCGGACAGGCTGCGCGACATCGAGCCCTGGCGGCCCTCGGGGCGCAGGTTGGCATCCACCTCGAACGCGGGGTCCGGGGCGGGCTCCCCGAGCAGCCGGCGCAGGGCGTGGGCGATCGCGTTGGCCGCCCCGACCGCCTTGGACTCGTCGGCGCCCGGGCGCACCCGGTGCACGAAGAGCACGTCGGCGTCCGAGCCGTAGCTCATCTCCCGCCCGCCCAGCCGGCCCATCCCGATGACGGCCATGTCCACGGGGACCTGGTCGACGGTGACCTTGGCGTCCGCGGCCCAGCTGCGGACGGCGGCGTCCAGCCCGGCCTGCAGGGTGGCGACGGCGACGTCGCGCAGCGCCACCCCGACCGCGACGACGTCCAGCCGGCCCAGCAGGTCCGCGCAGGCCACCCGCAGCAGCTCGGTCCGGCGCAGCGCGCGCAGCACCTTGACGCCCTCGGCGGCGTCCCCGGCGCGGGCCACGGACTGCCGCCAGGCCGAGGACAGCGTGGCGGCGCTGCGGGGTTCGAGCTCCTCGTCGCGGGCCAGCAGCCGCAGCGCCTCCGGTGTCCGGGTGAGCAGCCCCGCGACGTACTGGCTGGAGCCCAGCAGCATGGCCAGCCGCTCGGCGACCTGGCCCTCGTCCCGGAGCAGCCGCAGGTACCACTGGTTGCCGCCCAGGGCCTCCGACACCTGCCGGTAGGCCAGCAGCCCGGCGTCGGGGTCGGCGCAGGAGGCCAGCGTCTGCAGCAGCACCGGGAGCAGGTACCGCTGCATCGACGCCGAGCGGGACACCCCGCCGGTCAGGGCCGCCAGGTGGCGCAGCGCGCCGTCGGGGTCGGCGAAGCCCAGCGCCCGCAGCCACGCGCCGGCGGCCTGGGAGCCCAGCGCGAGCTGCTCGCCGGGCACCCGGGCCACCGCGGACAGCAGGGGCCGGTAGAAGAGCTTCTCGTGGATCCGGCGCACCTCACGGGTGTGCAGTGCCAGCTCCGCGCGCAGCACCGCGACGGCGTCCCCGCGGTGGTCGGGCTTGTAGCCCAGCGAGCGGGCCAGCCACCGCAGCTGCACCTCGTCGGTGGGCAGCAGGTGGGTGCGGCGCAGCCGCAGCAGCTGCAGCCGGTGCTCCACGGTGCGCAGGAACCGGTAGGAGGCCAGCAGGGTGGCGGCGTCGTCCCGGCCGACGTACCCGCCCACCTGCAGGGCGAGCAGCCCCGGGATGGTGCCGCCGGTGCGCAGCGTGACGTCGACCCGGCCGTGCACCAGCTGCAGCAGCTGGACCGAGAACTCCACGTCGCGCAGCCCGCCACGCCCCAGCTTGAGCTCCCGGTCGGCCTGCGCGGGCGGGATCAACGACTCGACCCGACGGCGCATGGCCTGCACCTCGGCGACGAAGCCGGGCCGGTCGCCGGCCTTCCAGACCAGCGGCCACAGCGCGTCGACGTACTCCCGGCCCAGCGAGGGGTCACCGGCCACCGGGCGCATCTTCAGCAGCGCCTGGAACTCCCAGGTGCTGGCCCACTGCCCGTAGTAGGCGGCGAAGGAGGCCACCGTGCGCACCAGCGCACCGGCCTTGCCCTCGGGCCGCAGCGCCGCGTCGACCTCCCAGGCCGCCTCCCGGCAGACCCGCATCAGGGTGCCGGCGACCCGGGTCGCGCTGGCGACGGCGGCCCGCTCGTCGGGCTCGCCGGGCCCGTCGGTGACCGGCTCGGCCACGAACACGACGTCGACGTCGCTGACGTAGTTGAGCTCCCGGCCACCGGTCTTGCCCAGCGCGATGACGGCGAGCCGGCAGGGCGTGGCGTCGGCGGGCTGGTCGGCCACGGCGATGGCCAGCCCGGCCGACAGCACAGCACCGGCGATGTCGGCGAGCTCGCCCGCGACGTCCTCGGCGGGCAGGCCGTCGCCGAGGTCCCGGCCGGCCAGCGACAGCACCGCCCGGTGGTAGGCCCGGCGCAGCATCCGGACCCGCTCGGGCGAGGCATCCAGGGCGGCGGAGCCCAGCCGGACGCCCCACGGCGGGTCGTCGGGGTCAGCGCCGACGGCGGCCAGCAGCTGGCGCTCCAGGAAGTGCGGGGTGGGCCGGGCGGTGCCGCGACCGTCGTCGTCGAGCACCGTCCAGTCACCGGGGTGCGCGACCAGGTGGTCGGCGAGCCCCGAGGACGCCCCGAGGACGGCGAGCAGCCGTCCACGCAGCGTCGCCGACCCGCGCAGCCGGGCCAGCAGCGCGGCGGCCGAGCCGCCGGCGGGGTCCGCGCCGTCCAGGGCCTCGACCAGACGCCACAGCGACAGGGCCGCCAGGTCGGGGTCCCCGGCGCGGGCGAGCGCGGCCACCACGGGAGCGGCCTCGGGGTCGGCGGGCTCGTTGCTGTCCAGGTCCCACAGGCCCAGCGCGGGGTCGCTGAGCAGACGGGCGGCGCGGGCGCCGTCGTCGAAGCCGAACCGGACCAGCCGGACGACGGCCCGGCGGGGGACGTCGGCCAGGTCGACCATCGCCACCGGGTCAGTCCGTCGCGGGGTGGTGCGCGGCCCGGGCCTGCGCGTGGGCGTGCACGACGGCGGCGAACCGGCCGGCGAACGGTGCCCACACCGCCTCGAGGTCGGGGTGCACGTCGGCCGCGGCCAGGCAGACCGTCTCCAGGTCCCGCCCGCTGGCGGCGACGCCGGTGGGGTCGCCCTCGGCCCACTGGCGGACGATCTCGGGGGTCGTCTCGATGTGGAACTGCAGGCCGTAGACGTTCCGGCCGACCCGGTAGGCCTGGTTCGGGTACGCCGGGTTGCTGGCCAGCAGGGTGGCGCCCTCGGGCAGCCGGTCGATCTCGTCGTGGTGCCACTCGAGCACGTCGGGGCTCAGGGGCAGGCCGGTGAAGACCGGGTCGACGTCGGCGGCGTCCCGCTTGGCGACCAGCGTGGCGCCCACCTCGGGCCCGTCCACCCCCACCCGGGTGCTGCCGCCGCCGACCTGCGCCAGCAGCTGGGCGCCCAGGCAGACCGCCAGCGTCGGTACGTCGGCGGCCAGCGCCTGGGCCAGCAGGTGCCGCACACCGACCAGCTCGGGGCTGGTCTCGGCGTCGTCCAGGGAGGACTGCGGGCCGCCCAGCACGAGCAGCCCGTCGTGCCCGGTCAGGTCGGCGGGCAGCTCGTCACCCCGGTCGCAGTGCCGGGCGTCGAGCTCGAGCCCGGCGTCGGCCAGCCACTGCCCCAGCCGGGCCGGCGGGTCGGTGTCGGAGGGCACGACGACGAGCAGACGGGTCACGGGGGTGAGCATATGGAACGGCCCCGGTGCAGGGTCCCGGCCCGCGCGGAGCGTGGGCCGGGGGCACCGGGGCCCTTCGTCACAGGCCCGGCAGGTACCGCCGCAGCTCGAAGGGCGTCACGTTGCGCCGGTAGGAGTTGAACTCCTCCCACTTGTTGCGCAGGAAGAACTCGAACACGTGCTCCCCGAGGGTCTCGGCGACCAGCTCGCTGTCCTGCATCGCGGTCAGCGCCTCGCCCAGGCTGACCGGCAGGTCCTCGTAGCCGGCGGCCCGGCGCTCGGTGTCGGTGAGCGACCAGACGTCGTCCTCGGCCTCGGGCGGGAGCTCGTAGCCCTCCTCGATCCCCTTGAGCCCGGCGGCCAGCAGCACCGCGAAGGTGAGGTAGGGGTTGCAGGCGCTGTCCGGGGAGCGGACCTCGACCCGGGCCGAGTTGGCCTTGGAGGGCTTGTAGGAGGGCAGCCGCACCAGCGCGGAGCGGTTGGCCTTGCCCCAGGTCGCCGCGGTCGGGGCCTCGGTGCCGGCCAGCAGCCGCCGGTAGGAGTTCACCGTCTGGTTGGTGACGGCGGTGACCTCGCGGGCGTGCCGCAGCAGCCCGGCGATGAACTGCTTGCCCGTGGTCGACAGCCGCATCGGGTCGTTGGCGTCGTGGAAGGCGTTGCGGTCGCCCTCGAACAGCGACAGGTGCGTGTGCATGGCCGAGCCGGCCAGGTCGGTGAACGGCTTGGGCATGAAGGTGGCGTGCACGCCCTGGGCCAGCGCCACCTCCCGGACGACGTGCCGCAACGTCATGATGTTGTCGGCCATCGACAGGGCGTCGGCGTAGCGCAGGTCGATCTCCTGCTGGCCGGGGGCGACCTCGTGGTGGCTGAACTCCACCGAGATGCCCATCGCCTCCAGCGCGAAGACCGCCTCGCGGCGGAAGTCGTGCGCCACATTGTGCGTCGACAGGTCGAAGTACCCGCCGGTGTCGGCCGGGGTCGGCGGCGTCCCGTCGTCGGGGAGGTCCTTGAGCAGGAAGAACTCGATCTCGGGGTGGGTGTAGAAGGTGAACCCCATGTCTGCGGCCTTGCCCAGCGTGCGGCGCAGGACGTGCCGGGGGTCGGCCCAGGACGGCGACCCGTCGGGCAGCGAGATGTCGCAGAACATCCGCGCGGTCTCGCTGGCCTGGCCCTTGACCCCGGGCATCACCTGGAAGGTGCCGGGGTCGGGCTTGGCGAGCATGTCGGACTCGTAGACCCGGGCGAAGCCCTCGATGGCCGAGCCGTCGAAGCCGATGCCCTCGGCGAACGCGGCCTCGATCTCGGCGGGCGCGACGGCCACGGCCTTGAGGTAGCCCGAGACGTCGGTGAACCACAACCGCACGAAGCGGATGTCGCGTTCCTCCAGGGTGCGCAGGACGAACTCCTGCTGACGGTCCATGGCGGCCATCCTCGCCTCCGAGCGTGTCCGGTTCGTTACGACACCCGGGAGCCTGCCCCGTCCGGGTGCCGGCTCACACGGCGGGGTCTCAGGTGACGGTGGGCGCCAGCGCGGAGCCGGCCACCCACTCCTCCCAGCCGACGTTCCAGTCACCGAAGCCGTCGGTCTCCTCCAGCGTGCCGCCGGCGCCGGCGACCTGGACGACGTCGCCGCGGCCGAAGTTGTCGTAGAACCAACCGGCGTTCGCCGTGGACACGTTCAGGCAGCCGTGGGACACGTTGCGGGAGCCCTGGTCGCCGACCGACCACGGGGCGGCGTGCACGAAGATCCCGGAGTTCGACAGCCGGGAGGCGTAGTCCACCGGCGTCCGGTAGCCGCCGGGGGCGTCGGTCGGCACGCCGTAGGTGGAGCTGTCCATCGTGTACTGCCGGGACTGCTGCATGACCACGTAGGTGCCCGACGGGGTGGGGCTGGAGTCCTTGCCCAGCGAGGTCGGCATGGTGCGGACCAGCGCGTCGTCGACGTAGAGCCGCAGCTGCAGCTCCTCGGCGTCGACGACGGCGACCTTCTTGGGCCCGATGTCGAACTCGACGTGCTTGCTGGCCTGGCCGTGGATGCCCTCGCCCACGTCGACGCCGTAGGTGTCCACGTCCACGGCGACGTGCGTGTACGCGGGCCAGAAGTCGGCCGGCCGGTAGTGCACGGTGCGGTCGGACAGCCACGACCAGGACCCGGCGACGGCGGGGGTGGTCACCACCGACAGCCGGCGTTCGACGGCGGCCCGGTCGGTGACGTCCTCGTCGAAGGTGATCGAGATGGGCTGGCCCACGCCGACGACCGGGGTGTCGGCGTTGGGGAAGACGGTGGGCATGGTCAGCGTGCGGGGGGTGACCGTGCCGACGGTGCCGGAGGTGGTGCTGGTGGTGCCGGCGGCGTCCGCTGCGGTCACCGACACCGAGTAGGTGGTGCCGTAGGCGAGGTCGGTGGCGGCGGTCCAGGTGGACCCGGCCGGGTCCAGGGCGCCGTCCAGCGGCGTGCCGTCCGCGGCGGTGACGGTCACCGCGGTGAGCTTGCCGTGGCCGGCCCGCACCGACAGCGGGGTGACCGGGTCGACGTCGGTGGCACCCAGCGGCGGGTCGACGCTCACCACGGCCGCCGGGACGGGCTGCGTGCTCGGCGCGGCGGACGTGGCGGTCGGGGCCGACGTCGCCTCCTCGGGAGCGCCGGCGGAGCAGCCGGCGAGCAGCACCGCGGCCACCGCGGTGAGCGCGACGAGGGGGGTGCGGAGGGTGCGGGCACCGAGCATGTTCGTGGACCTCTGCCTCTGGTCGGGCGCCGGGACGAGCCGGTCGACGCAGAGTCTGACATGCGGGAACGCCCCGTCCCGGTCGACCGGAGTGGAGGATCGACGGACTTCCCGGGCGGACACTGGCAGGTGTCTCCCGGGACGTGCGGGTGCAGGATGGCCGGGTGACCACACCGTCGTCGTCCGACCACACCGAGTCCGTCCTCTACGGCGGCACGTCCACCGCCCGGGTGCGCATCCACCACCTCCAGCAGGCCAAGGCCGCGGGCGAGCGGTGGGCGATGCTCACCGCCTACGACACCTACGCGGCGCGCGTCTTCGAGGAGGCCGGCATCCCGGTGCTGCTGGTCGGTGACTCCGCCGGCAACGTGGTGCTCGGACACACCTCGACGGTCCCGGTGACCGTGGAGGACCTGCTGGTGTTCACCAAGGCCGTCACCCGGTCCACGTCGCGGGCGCTGATCGTGGCCGACCTGCCCTTCGGCAGCTACGAGGAGTCCCCGCGCCAGGCGTTCGAGACCGCCGTCCGGATGATGAAGGAGGGCGGCGCGCAGGCGGTGAAACTCGAGGGCGGCGCCCGGGTGGCCCCGCAGGTGCGGCTGCTCAGCGAGAACGGCATCCCGGTGATGGGCCACGTCGGGTTCACCCCGCAGTCCGAGCACTCCCTGGGCGGGTTCCGGGTGCAGGGCCGCGGCGACGGCGCCGACCAGGTCCTCGCCGACGCGCGCGCGGTGGCCGACGCCGGTGCCTTCGCGGTCGTGCTGGAGATGGTGCCGGCACCGGTGGCCGCCCGGGTGACCGCCGAGCTCGCCGTCCCCACGGTCGGGATCGGCGCCGGACCGGACTGCGACGCCCAGGTGCTGGTCTGGCCGGACATGGCCGGGCTCAACGGGGGCCGGGTCCCCCGGTTCGTGAAGAAGTACGCCGACCTGCGCGGGGAGCTGCTGCGCGCGGCCCAGGAGTACGCCGCCGAGGTGCGCAGCGGCGAGTTCCCGGCCGCCGAGCACAGCTTCGAGTGAGGACGCCGGGGAACCGGCCCGCCGGGCTCACCCGCGCGGGCGGTACCCGGCCATTCAGCTGAACCAGAACGTCCGTAATGCCGAAGACCCGGAGGACCACCCCCGTTCGAGAGGACCCTCCGTGCCCATCACCCGCAGCAGCGTCATCGGCGTCGCGTCCGGGATCGCCTTCCTCGCCGCCGTCGTCGGCGGCGTGGCGGCCAACGCCGCCCCCGGCGACCCGGTCCCGTCCCTGAGCACCGAGGCCGACGGGGCGGCGGTGACCGCACCGACGGCCCCCGTGGCCGAGGCCGCCCCCACCGCGGAGACCGCTGCCGTGGCCCAGGCCGCCGACCCGGCCGACACCGCGGCCACCGCGGCGGTGGCCGGGACGGCCCCGGTCGCCAGCGCCGACACCGTGGCGGGCACCGCTCCGGTGGGCACCCCCGGTGTCGCAGGTACCCCGGGGACGACGGCGGAGACGGCGCCGGTCGGCACCGCCGGCACCCCGGCCCCGGTCGCGGGCACCGCGGGCACCGCTCCGGTCGCCGGGACGGCCGCCGTCGGGACCGCCGGCACCCCCGGTGTCGCCGGCACGACCGCGACCACGGCCGACGTCGCCACCACCGCGCCCGTCGGGACCGCGGCGCCGACCGCGACGACCGCGCCGACGGCGCCGGACGCCAACGGGGGGTGCCCTCCCGGGACCACGCTGGGTGTGGGCCTGCTCGGCATCGAGGTCTGCGTCTGACCCGGGCGACCGGGGCCGGGCAGTGGGTCTCCCCGACCGTCCGGCCCCCGTCGTCGGGGGGACCTGCCCTCAGACGTCGGTGACCCGGATGCCGGCGTGCACCTCGTACCGCCGGTTCACCGAGACCAGGTTGATCGTCAGCGCCTCCACCTGGCGGGCGTTGCGCAACCGGCCCGCGTAGACCCCGCGCATGCCGGGGAGCCGACCGGCCAGGGCCTGCACCAGGTCGGTGGCCTCCCGGTCGTCCCCGACGACCATCACGTCGCCCTCCAGGGTGGGCCGGGACAGGTCCTCCAGGGTCACCGCGGACAGGTGGTGGAAGCCACCGACCACCGAGCTGTCGGGCAGCAGCGCCGCCGCCTGCTGGGTGACGCTGCCCTCGGGCACGTCCAGCACGTAGGCGCCGAGCTCGTCCCAGCCCATCGGCACCACGCAGTCGACGACGACCTTGCCGGCGAGCGGGGCGGCCAGCCCGGCCAGGGTGTCGGCGTGACCGGCGAAGGGCACCGCGACGACGACCAGGTCCGCGGCGCCGGCGACGTCGTCGTTCGACCCGCCCTGCACCGACACCTCTCCCCCGCCGGCCGCGCCGGCCCGGCCGGCGACCGTGGCGGCCACCTCGGCGGCCCGCTCGGCGTCTCTGGAGCCCAGCAGGACCCGCTGGCCGGCCGCCGCCCAGCGCACCGCCAGACCGCGCCCCTGGGGCCCGGTCCCGCCCAAGACCCCGACGACCAGGTCCTCCACCGCTCGCCGCTCGGCCACGCCGCCTCCAGTCCCCCGGGCCGCCCCGGTCGGGTGGCCCTGCCGACGATCATGCCCCGCCCGGTCGCCCCGGGCAGGGTGGGTCAGGCCTGCTCGCCCCGGTCCCAGGCGCGGTCCTCGGCGTCGGCCCGCTCGTTGCGCTCGGCGACCCTCTCCAGGGCGTGCGCGGCCTCGTCGCGGGTCTCGAACGGGCCGAGCCGGTGCCGCTCGGCACAGCCCTCGGCGCCCTCCACCGTCTGGTGCTTGATGCAGTAGAACCACGGCCCCTCGGCCATCGTCGGACCTCCCAGTCGGTCTCACGTGCAGACGTGCTCACCCTGGCACCCGTCGTCACCGCCCGCCCCTCGGTGGCAGTGAGCCACCTGGCGTGACGCATCGTGAGGGCGCGCGCTACACCCCGGGGTGCGGTGGCAGGCCGGGGCGCCTCCGTCCGGCCCGGTTCCGGGTACCGGTGCGGCAGACTCCGACGGTGCCCCGTTCCTGGAGCGACTCCACCGATGCGGTCCGACGGACCGGGTCCCCTGCCGGCGCGCCCGGCCGCGGTGCCGACTCCCGGACCCCCGCGCTGGTGATCGCGGCACTGCTGGTCATCGGGGCGGGGTTGGGGACGATCAACCTCTTCGTCGACGGTGTCCTGCGCGACGGCACCCCCCGGGTGGTCTACGCCGCCACCATGGCGCTGCTGGCGGTGATCGGGGTGCTGCTGGCGGTCCGCCGCCGGGCCGGGCGGTGGACGACGTTCGGCCTGGTGCTGACCGGCGACGTCGTCTACGTGGTGATCGCGATGTCGATCACCGACCCACTGCGGTACGCGAACCCGCTGATGATGCTCTTCGCCGCCTTCGTCGCAGCCTGGTTCCTGGACCGCTGGATGCTGGCCGTGCACGTGGCGCTGGTGCCGGTGGCGTGCTGGATCGCGCTGGCACCCAGCTTCCCGGACACCCCGGCGCTCGCCGTCCAGGTGGTGGTCAGCGCCGGGATGCTCGACGTCGCCGCCCTCGGGGTCTTCGTGCTCCGCCGCCGGGTGCAGCGACTGCTGAGCGACACCCAGCGGCTGTCCTCCACCGACCCGTTGACCGGGCTGGCGAACCGCCGTTCCCTGGTGTCCAGCGCCGACCGGCTGTGGCGCCAGGCGTTGCGCGACCGGCAGCAGGTGGCGGCGCTGGTGCTGGACCTGGACCACTTCAAGGAGCTCAACGACCACCACGGGCACGCCACCGGGGACGCGGTCCTGCAGGCGGTGGCCCGCGGGCTCGCGGGCGTCGTCCGCCCCTCGGACGTGCTGGCCCGCACGGGCGGTGAGGAGATGGTCGTGCTCGGGCTGGCCGCCGACGCCGGGGAGGCCCGTCAGCTCGGGGAGCGGCTGCGCGCCGCGGTGCGGGCCGCGGCCGTCGACGGGACGTCGGTGACCGCCTCGGTCGGTGTCGCCCTGGTGCACCCGCTGGTCTCCGACGACCCGCAGGACGCCGTGTGGCGGTTGATCGACCGGGCCGACGCCGCGATGTACGAGGCCAAGCAGGCCGGCCGGGACCGCACCGACCTGGCCCCCGACCGGCTGCCCGTGCCCCGGACGCCCACCTCACCGCTGTCGGTCGACGGCGTCGGGATGGCCTGACGCGGGCGGTCCCGCGCCCGTTCTGCTCTAGTGGGGGCATGGCCCAGGGACTGCTGCACCGCTCCGCCGGGATCGATCCCACGGCGGTGGTCCCGCTGCCGCTGCGGGACCAGGCCGAGGTCCGCGACCGCTGGCTGACCCAGCGGCTGCAGGACCTGCTGCCCGACCTGATGGACGACGCCGGCATCGACCTGTGGGTCGTCGTGGGCCGGGAGTACAACGAGGACCCGGTGCTGCCCACGCTGCTGCCGGCGTCCTGGCTGTCGGCCCGCCGGCGGACGATCCTGCTGCTGCACCGCAGCGACGACGGCGTCACACCGATGGCCGTCGCGCGCTACCCGGTCGGCCAGTTCGTCCAGGCCTGGGACCCCGACGACGACGAGCCGGGCGCCACCGCCGAGCAGTCCCAGTGGGCCGCCGTCCGCCGGGTGGTGGAGCAGGCGCGGCCGCGGGCGATCGGCGTCGACGTGTCGGCGACCTTCGCCCACGCCGACGGGCTGTCGCACACCGAGCACGGGCTGCTGGTCGACGCGCTGGGCCCCTGGGCGGAGCGGATGGTGCCCGCCGAGCAGCTCGCCGTCCGCTGGCTGGAGACCCGGCTCCCCGAGGAGGTCGAGGCGCTGCACGCGATGAACGCGCTGGTGCACGACACGATCGCCGAGGCCTTCTCCCCCGCCGTGGTCACCGTCGGGCAGACCACCGCGCTGGACGTGGCGTGGTGGATCCGCCAGCGCTTCCACGACCTGGGCGTCGAACCGTGGTTCCAGCCGACGGTCGGGCTGCAGCGGGCCGGGGTGCCGCTGCTCGACGAGCGCGGCACGGTGCTGGCCGGCGTCCCGCACGACGCCGTCGTGGGACCCGGGGACCTGCTGCACTGCGACGTCGGGCTCAAGACGTTGGGACTGACCACCGACACCCAGCGCAACGCCTACGTGCTGCGCCCCGGGGAGACCGCTCCCCCGGCCGGCCTCGTGCACGCCCTGGCCGTCGGGAACCGGATGCAGGACCTGGTGACCGAGGCGATGGTGCCCGGCCGCACCGGGGACCAGGTGCTGGCCGCGGCCCGCGCAGCCGCGGCCGCGGAGGGCGTGGACGGCGACGTCTACAGCCACCCGGTCGGCTTCTACGGCCACGGCGCAGGCCCGGCGATCGGCATGTGGGACGCCCAGGGCGGCGTGCCCGGCACCGGCGCGGTGCCGGTCCGCACCGACACCACCTGGGCGCTGGAGCTGTGCGTCCGGGTGCCGGTGCCCGAGTGGGACGGCCAGCTGCTGCGGATGGCCCTGGAGCAGGGCATCGCGCTCACCGCCGACGGCGTCAGCTACCTCGACGCCCGGCAGACCGAGCTGCTGACCCTCTAGCGCGCGTCCCGGGTCGCCTTGTCGTTGGCCTCCTGCAGGGCGTCGGCGAGCTCGTCCTTGGTCATCGTCGAGCGGCCCTCGACGCCGGCGTCCTGGGCGAGGGAGTACAGGTGCTGTTTGGAGGCGTTCGCGTCCACACCGCCCTTGGAGTCCAGGTCGGTGTCGCGGTCCCCCTCGGCCGACTGCTGGTCCGAGGGGCCCTTCCCGCCGTCCTCCTTGGGCTGCCAGTGGTCGCCCACCTTCTCGTGGGTGTGCTTGACCGCGCCCCACGCGACCCGGTTGGCGGCCTGCTCGTCGCCGTCGTAGGTCCCGATCGCGCTGTCGTGGGTCTTCGCGTACGTCTCCTGGGCCTTCGCGTCCGAGCGCTGCAGGGTGCTGGGCAGCTCGTCGGCGATCGGCTTCCCGCTCTTCGTCGTCTTCGGCATGGCCGCGCTCCTACCCGGCCGGCTCCTCCAGGAACGTCGTCCAGAAGGCGCGTTCGTCCTCGGTCAACGGTCGTGAGGCACCCAGGCCCGGCTCGACCACCACCAGGACGGCCACGACGGCGATCGCCACGTGCCCGTCCTGGCGCAGCTCCTGACGGGTGGTGACCGAGCTGGTGCCCAGCCGGGTCACCCAGCTCTCGATCGTGACCTGCTCGTGCGGGCGGTAGTACAGCTGCCGCCGGTAGTCGACCTCCAGTCGCGCCAGGATGACGGGCGGCGCGCTCGAGCCGTCGCCGCCCGCGGCGGTCTCGCTGGCCATCGTGAGCCGGGCGTCCTCGAGCAGGCTCAGCGCCCGGGCGTGGTTGACGTGCCCGTAGACGTCCGGGTCCGACCACCGCAGCTGGACGGCGTGCTGGTGCCGCACGGCTCAGACCGTCTCGTCGCTGCTGCGGTGGCCGCCCTGCGCGTCGTCGGCGTCGGGGTGCAGGGTGCGCTCCTCGGACTCGGCCAGGATCGCCTCGGCCTGGGCCTCGGGGTCCGCGCTGCCGCCGGTGCTCTGCTCCTCGGGCAGCAGCTCGGCGCGGGTCTCGACGTTGTGCTCGGTGACGTTGGCGCGGGCCTCGGGCGAGGGGTCCTTCTGCGTGGTCATGCCCCGAACCTAGGTCCCGGGCCCGCGCCCACGCGCGCTCAGTCCGTCGGCCCCGGCGTCGAGGCGTCGGTGTAGCGCAGGACCGCCGCCACCGGGACGTCGCCGGGCACCGCGGCCCGGGGGACGACGACGACCGCGGCGTCGCTGCCCGCGGCGGCCCGGACCAGCGCACGGTCGGCCGGGACGGCGGTCCCCCCGTCCAGCCCGAGTGCGGTCATGTCGGCCTGGTCCACCCCGACCTGCAGCGGGTCGGGTCCGACCAGCAGGGCCTCGTCGACCCCCTCGTCGGGCAGCACCAGGGTCTCGACCTGGGCCTTGCGCAGCGCCTCCACGACCGGCGCCACCCCGGTGACGGCCAGCCCGTGCGCGGCGGCGGCCTGCACCTGCTCCAGCACCCGGGTCTGGTCGGCGGCCTCGTGCTCCGCGACCAGCTCCGCGGCCCGCCGGTCGACGACGTCCCGGTCGGCGCCGGCCGCGCGGCCGCCCTCCTCCATCGTCACGGTGAGCGCACCCAGCTCCGTCCCGGCCCGGTCACCGAAGAGCTGCCGGGCCCGGACGTCGCCGGCCACCAGGACGAAGCGGGCCCCGACCCGGGCGGCGAGCCGGTCCACCACGGCCAGCACCCGGTCGGCGTTGTGCACCCAGGTGTTCTCCGCGGTGTGCTGGTAGCGGTGGTGGGCCCACCCGCCGCCGGGGACCTTGCGCATCAGGAACGTCTCGCCGTCGACGGACTCCTCGTCCAGCACGACGTCGGGGGCGGTCTCGACGGTGACGTCGGCGCCGACCCGGTCGGCGACCACGACGACGTGCGGCACCCGGCCGGGGAGCTGGCGCAGCACGCTGGTGACGTCGGGCAGCGGCGCCCACTCGACGAGCTCGCGCAGCGGTGCACGGGCCAGCGGGGTGTCCACCAGCACCTCGCCGGTGGGGCCGACGACGAGCGCGCGGCCGCGCAGCTCACCGGACACGCCCTCGGGCGGACCACTGGACAGCCGCTCGCGGACGGCGGTCACGACGGGCTCCGGCGCGCCGGTGCCGGCGAGCTGCTCGGTCAGGCCACGGACGCGCAGCTCGAGCTCGGTGTCGGCGTCCTCGGTGGTGTGGCTGACGTCGGCGCAGACCGTCGCGTACGGGCCGGGGGGCTGCAGGGCGGGGGTCAGGAAGGACACGTCCATCGGACGGGGCTCCTCACGGGGGACGCGGGCGGGCCGGTGCTGGGCCGCGGGGTGCGTGTCCCTGCGCCTACCCGCGGTCTCCCGCCGCGCACACCCGACGTGTCGTCCCGGACCGGGCGGGTAGCCCCGCGCTGCGGGAGACCACCGCCGGAGCCTGCGAGAGCCCCCGCGAGGGCCCACGCGGGGGCCTGCCGAGAGGACGCCGCCGTGAGCGAGCACGACACCCTGCCCCTGCCCGACTACGACCACCTGCCCCTGGGCAGCCTGACGTCGCGGATCCGGACCCTGGACGCCGGTGGTCTCGGGCAGGTGCTGGCCTACGAGCGGGCGCACGCCGACCGGCTGCCCGTCGTCCAGGCGGTGGAGCACCGGCTGGAGCAGCTGCGCTCGGGCGCGGAGCCGTCGGAGGGGTCGCCCCTGGCCGCGCAGCCCGAGCACGCGCCCCCGGCCGCGGGCGGGTCGCAGGTCGGCGAGGCGACCGCCGGGCCGGTGGTGGACCCGCCGTCGCACGGCGACCCGACCAACCCGGCGCAGCCCCGGTCGACGGGCTGAGCCCAGCCCCCGGAGGACTCAGCCCCCGCAGGACTCAGCCCCCGAAGGACTCGGCCACACCCAGCGCCGCCGGTCCGACCAGCACCACGAGCAGCGCCGGGAGGATGCACAGCATCAGCGGGAAGAGCACCGTGACCGGGATCTTCATCGCCTTCTCCTCGGCGCGCTGGCGCCGCTTGACGCGCATCTCGTCGGCCTGCACCCGGAGCACGTCGGCCATCGCGATGCCGAACTCGTCGGCCTGGTTGACCGCGCGGACGAAGCGGGCGAGGTCGGGCACGTCGGTGCGTCGGGCCAGGGCGTCGTAGGCGTCGCGGCGCGGCCGACCCACCGCGACGTCCTGCAGGGTGGTGGCGAACTCGGCGGCCAGCGCACCCCTGCCGCCGGCGGTGGTCCGGGTCAGCGCGGCGTCGAAGCCCAGGCCGGCCTCGACCGCGATCGTCGTCTGGTCGAGCACGTCGGGCAGCTCCCGGGCCAGCAGCTCCCGGCGCTCCTCGCCGCGCCCGTGCAGCAGCACGTCGGGGAGCACGTAGAGACCGGCGGTGAGGGCCAGCAGCACCAGGACGGCGGGCAGCCCGGGCCGGGCGGCGAGGACGGCACCACCCGCGGTGGCCCCGACCGCCGCGCCGGCCAGCTTGGCCCACAGCACCCGGGCCATCGTCCAGCCGGCGGGGCTGCCGGCCCGGCCCAGGGCACGCCGCACGTGCCCGGCCACCCGGTCCGGGGTCAGCGCGCGCAGCACGGCCCCGCTGGCCGTGCGCGCCTCCGCCGTCCCCGCCGTGCCCGCGGTCGCCACCGTCCCCGGGAGCAGACCCCGGGACAGGTTGTCGGCCACGACCCCGGCGACCACCCCGGGACGCAGCACCCACAGGGCGGCCGCGACGGCGGGGGGCAGCACGAGCGCGGCGACGGCGGCCAGCACCAGGGCGGGCATCAGAACGCGATCCGGACGACGGAGCGGAGCCAGACCCCGCCGACCAGCCACAGCACGGCACCGGTGGCCGACAGCACCAGCCCGGCACCGGAGGTCAACCGCCCGACGTACTCCGGGCTCACCAGGGCCAGGAAGCCCAGCGCGAGGACCGGCAGGGCCATCAGCACGTACCCCGACACCCGGCCCTCGGCCGAGAGCGCCTGCACCTGGCGACGGACCTGCGCGCGCTCCCGGATGGTCGCCCCGACGCGGTCCAGCACCTCGGCCAGGTTGCCGCCCACCTCGCGGTGCACGGCGATGGCCTGCCCGACCCAGCCCAGGTCCTCGTTGCCGGTGCGGTCCACGACCTCCTCCAGCGCGGCACCCAGGTCGCGGCCCACCCGGGTCTCGGCGACGACGCGGCCGAACTCGACCGACATCGGCGGCTCGGTGTCGGTGGACAGCGCGTCCATCGCCCGCAGCACGCTGTGCCCGGCCCGCAGGCCTCCGGCCATCAACTGCAGGGCGTCGTCCAGCTGCTCGGCGAAGGCCGCCTGCCGCCGGCGGGTCAGCACCCCGAGGACGATGCGCAGCCCCACCGGGACGACGGCGGCGGCCAGCAGCCCACCGAGGACGCCGGTCAGCGCGAGCCCGAGGACACCCAGGGCGAGGGCGGCGGTGCCGCAGCGCAGCACCACCTCGCCGGGGCGGGCCTGCAGGCCGGCGCGCTCCAGCGCGGCGGACAGCGGACGGGCCAGCCCGCGGGCCTCCAGCACCCGGTGCACCCGGACGGCCAGCGCGGCGGCGGTGACCGAGCCGGCCGGCTGGGGCGGCAGCGAGGGGTCCAGCCGCGACCGGGGCACCAGGACCGGGCGCGGGACCAGCACGACGAGGGCCACGACCAGCACGGCGCCCGCGCAGCACGCGACGCCGAGCTCGACGGCGCTCACCAGGCCGCCCGCGCGGGGGAGGCACCGAAGGTCCCGGCGGGCACCGTGATGCCCAGCTCGGCGAACCGGTCGGCGAAGCGCGGGCGCACGCCGGTGGGGACGGTGGTGCCCAGGAACCGGCCCGAGGAGTCGACCCCGGCCGCGGCGTCGAAGCGGTAGACGTCCTGCAGCACCGGGGTCTCGGACTCCAGGCCCTGGACCTCGGTGACGTGGGTGACGCGGCGGCTGCCGTCCCGCAGCCGGGACAGCTGCACCACGACGTCGACGGCCGAGACGATCTGCTCGCGGATGGCCCGCGAGGGCAGGTCCAGCCCGGACATGAGGACCAGCGTCTCCAGCCGGGCCAGCGCGTCGCGCGGGGAGTTGGCGTGCACGGTGGACATCGAGCCGTCGTGGCCGGTGTTCATCGCCTGCAGCATGTCCAGGCTCTCCCCGCCGCGGACCTCGCCCACGACGATCCGGTCCGGGCGCATGCGCAGCGCGTTGCGGACCAGGTCGCGGATGCTGACGCCGCCGCGACCCTCGATGTTGGCCGGGCGGGACTCCAGCCGGACGACGTGGTCCTGCTGCAGCTGGAGCTCGACGGCGTCCTCGATGGTGACGATGCGCTCGTCGGCCGGGATGAAGGAGGACAGCGCGTTGAGCAGCATCGTCTTCCCGCTGCCGGTGCCGCCGGACACGATGACGTTGAGCCGGGCCTGGACACAGGCCCGCAGCAGGTCCGCCGTCTCCGGGCTCAGGGTGCCGAACCCGACCAGGTCCGCGACGGTGAAGGGCTGCGCGGAGAACTTGCGCACGGTCAGGGACGAGCCGCCGAAGGACAGCGGCGGGATGACGGCGTTGACCCGGGAGCCGTCGGCCAACCGGGCGTCCACCAGCGGTGAGGACTCGTCGATGCGACGGCCGACCTGGGAGACGATCCGCTCGATCACCCGGCGCAGGTGCGCCTCGGAGGCGAAGCGGGCGTGCGTGCGGACCAGCCGCCCGCCGCGCTCGACGTACACCGCGTCCGGGCCGTTGACCATGATCTCGGTGACCGAGGGGTCCTCCAGCAGGGGCTGCAGCGGGCCGTAGCCCAGGACGTCGTCGGTGACCTCGCGCAGCAGCAGCTGCCGCTCCTCCGGGGTCAGCGGGGTCTGCTCGAAGGACACCACGCGCTGCAGCTCGGTGCGGACCAGGGCGTGCAGCTGCTCCTCACCCAGGTCCGGGTTGCCCAGGCGGGTCCCCAGGCGGGCGAAGAGGGCGGTGCTGGCCCGCTCCTTCATCTGCAGCAGCGCGTCGCTGGGTGCGGCGGCGGCCGCCGGCTCGGGGGACGTCGCGGTGGCCACCCGGACCGGTCCGGCCGAGGGCGCCAGTCCGCGGGCGGTGGCGACGCGTTCGGCGAGGCTCACCGGGACTGCCCCGCGCTGCTGCGACGACGCAGCCAGGACCGCGCCGGCGCCGGGGCGAAGACGTCGAGCAGGGGTGCGAAGGAGCGCACGAACGGGTCGCGGGTGCCGCTCTGCAGCAGCGGGGCGCCGACGTTGGTGGACAGCCGGACCGCCTTGCTGTGCGGCAGCAGCACGTCCGGGCGGACCCCCAGGGTCGCAGCGACGTCGTCGGGGCCCGGGGTGCTGCGGCGCTGCACGGCGTTGAGGACCAGGTGCCGGGTGGGCAGCAGGGAGAGCTCCTCGAGCAGGGCGAGCTCGCTGCGCAGGCCGCGCACGGAGGGCACGTCGGTGCTGCTCAGGGCGACCAGGTCGGTGCTGGCCTCCACGGCGGCCAGGGTCGGGTCGGTGAGCCCGGGGGCGGTGTCGACGACGACGTGGCGGAACTGCCGGCGCAGGGTCTGCAGCAGCCGGGTGACCTGCTCGGCGGTGACGGCGTCACCGGCGACCGGTGAGTCGGCGCCGCAGACCACGAGCAGACCGGTGGGGTGCCGCTCCAGCAGGGCCTTGAGGGCGATCGGGTCGGTGGCGGCGGACCCGCTGACCAGCTCGGGCAGCCGGTGGACCGGCTCCATCGCCAGGGCGCTGGCCACGTCCCCGAACTGCAGGTCCAAGTCGACCAGCACCGTGCTGCCCTCCCCGGCGCGCTGGGCGAGGCCCACCGCCAGGTTGGTCGCCACGGTGGTCTTGCCGACGCCGCCCTTGGGCGACACGACCGCGACCACCTGGTGGTCGGCGCCCTCGACGCGTGCCGCGGGACCGGTGGCGTCGCGGCGGGCCGCGGTGAGCGAGGCGGCCCGGGCGAGGGCCCCGGCCAGCTCGTCGGCAGCGCCCTGCGGGTCCAGCACGTCACGCACCCCCGCCTGCAGGGCGCTCTGCCAGGACGCCCGGTCCAGCCGGGCCACGAGCACGACGCTGGTGCCCGGCACCTCCTGGTCGATCCGCTGGGCCAGGCCCAGGGCGACGTCGTGGCCGGCGGCGTCCCCGAGCACGACCACGTCCGCGGCCTCGGCGCCGCGCAGCCAGCCGACCAGCCGGGCGACCAGGCGGTCGCGGTGGTCCTCGGCGCGCAGCGCGGTGGCGGGGACGACGAGCAGGTCGGTCCCGGGCACGCCCTGCAGCCGGGTGTGCAGGACCTCGTCGGCAGCGATCAGCAGCACCCGGTTCACGACAGGACCTCCTCGACGGTGACGGTGCGGGTGCCGTCCTCGACGGCGTCCTCGGCCTCGGCGGACAGCCAGACGGAGCCGTGCTCCATGGCCCAGACCAGCTCCTCGGCGTCGGCGGCGCTCAGCGCCAGGGTGACGAGCACGGCACCGTCGGTGACGCCGTCGGTGGTCGTGGTGGCCGCGGTCTCGGCGAGACCGCCACCGGCGGGTGCGCCGGCGCCGTCGTCCGCGCCGGTGTCGACCGCGGTGACGAGCACCTTGTGCAGGGTCAGGTGGGTCGCCCCGAGGACCTGGCTGGAGACGAAGACACCGACGGTGTCCCCGGCGGCCAGTCGGCCGCCCAGGGCGCGCTGGGCCTCCAGCGAGACGCTGACCTCCTGCAGTCCGGCGGGCACCGGGACGGTGCCGGGCGGCAGCAGGCTCTCCGGGCTGGCGAAGCGCGCGGTCAGCAGCTGCTCCCCCGGCTGCAGGTCCACGGTGGTCACCAGGCCGGTGAGCGGGGCGAGGGTGTCCAGCGCACCGTCGGCGACCAGCCGGGCGGGGACGGCGGTGAGCTCCACGGAGCCGGCCACGTCGGCGGCCGGGGTGCCGGCGGGCACCGGGTCCACCACGACGTAGCGCTCGACGGTGCGGGCCCCGGCGAGGGCGCGGTCGTCGGCCCCCTGGACCCACTGGACCAGCACCCCGGCACCGGCGGTGGCCAGCACGGCGGCCACGAGCAGGGCGAGCAGACGGCGTCTCATCAGGTCACCTCGAGAGCAGGACGGCCCGGGCACCCAGGTCGGGTGCACCGCTGACCGTGTCGGAAGGGGCGGCGTCGAGCGCGGCGTAGCCGGTCGGGTGGCCGAGGAGGCAGGGCTGGTCACCGCAGGCGGCGCCGGCACCGACGACGGTGGTCCCGGTCGACCAGCCGGTGATGCGGAAGCCGGCGATGCCCAGGACCCGCGCGGACGAGCCGGAGGCGGTGCCGGTGAGCCGGTCGAAGACCGGCACCGGGACGACGGTGCCCAGCAGCGGGCGGAGGGTGTCCAGGTCGCAGCCCGGCGGGACGTCGTCGGTGACGGCGAGGTCCGCCCCCGCGACGACGTCCACGGAACACCCGTCGGCGGCCAGCAGGACCAGGCCCGTCGCGACCGGGCCGGCGGGGCCCTCGCAGGTGGCGTCTGCACTGGGGCGGACGACCTGCGGGCGGTCGCCGGTCGGCACGCCGGCCGGACCGGGACGCTCGCAGACCGACAGCGCGACGGGCACCGGGGAGGTGACCGCGGACAGCGCTGCCCAGCGGGCGGTGGTGCTGGCCTCGACCCGGCTGGCTCCGATGCCCAGCACGCCGGCGAAGACCGGGGTCACCCGGGACGCCACGGTCACCGTGACCGTGGCGCCGTCCACCGTGGCGGTGGTCCGGGCGGTGTCGTCGCCGGTGCGGTTGGCGGCGGTGAGGGCGGTGGCGGTGCCCGCGACGTCGCCGCAGGTGCCGCGGGCGCAGTCGGCGGCCACGGCGAGGGCCCCGGCGTCGCTGGCGTTGTGCAGCTGGGTGCGGGCCACGTAGACCACGGCGGTGTCCACGGCGAGCGCGGCGAAGCCGAGCAGCGGCACCAGCAGCAGCGCGACGACGAGGGCGACGGCGCCGCGTTCGTCGGTCAGCCGCCGCATCGCATGGCCGCCTGCCCGGTGAGGTCCCAGCCGCCGTAGAGGCCGGTGAGCGAGGGGGCGGTGTAGTGGACGAGGACTGTGGCGGTCGCGGACGGGTCGGTGCAGCGGCCGGGGTCGACGACGACCTCGTCGGCGCGCAGGACCGGGGACAGCGAGGTGGCAGTGGTCAGCACGGCGGTCCGGGCGGCGTCGGGGTCGTCCTGGACGGCCATCACCCGCACGCCCTCGCGGGCGGCGGCCGACAGCGTGGCCTGGACCTGGAACAGCCGGCCGACCTCCATGATGCCGAACAGCAGCACGAGCAGGACCGGCAGCACGAGGGCGAACTCGACGGCGGTCGCGCCGCGCTCGTCGCGGGTGCGGTGCACGGTGTCTCCTCTGCTGCGGGTCGTGGGTGGGGTGGGTG